>JAJYDD010000558.1 GCA_021777795.1 Pseudomonadota bacterium
CATAGCTGCCGATGCGAGCGGCCGCATTCTCGTCGCCGATCGCGACGCTCATCAGATTTTGATCTTCTCGCGCGAGGGCTCTTTACTCCAGGCCCTCGGCTTACGCCACGCGCCGCGCTGGCGCGAGCCTTTCAATCATCCGACGCGCGCGGCGGTCGCGCCCGGCGGAGAAATCTTCGTCGCCGATGGCTATGGCAACGCCCGCGTGCATCGCTTTGCGGCCGATGGACGATATCTCTGCGGCTTCGGCGAGCTTGGCGCTGGACCCGGCCAATTCATGACGCCGCACACGATCCTGGTCGATCGCGATGGCCGGCTGCTCATCGCCGACCGCGAGAACGACCGCGTTCAGGTGTTTGCTCGCGATGGCGGATGGCTCAGCGAATGGCGCGAGCTCTGCCGGCCAATGGATATCTGCCAGCGCGCTGATGGCGTTCTCCTCGTCACCGATCAGGTTCCCAGCGTCACCGCCTTCGCTCCAGACGGACGACGGATCGACCGTGGTCGCCCCTCGCCCAATGGCGCGCACGGCATCGCGGTCGGCCCCGATGGCGCCATCTATCTGGCCGAGATCGCACCGACCTCTGTGACGAAGCTGACGCCAGTGGCGCGCTGAACCCCACCCGTCACGGCAGGAACGTGCGCCCCGCCGGCTTGGCGTAAGGGGAGAGATCGCGCTGAAGGAATTGCCCGTCGCCCATCTGGCCGACGATCCTGCCCTCCTCGGCGACGACCTTGCCGCGCAGGATTGTCACGACCGGCCAACCGGTGACCGACATGCCCTCATAAGGCGTGTAATCGGAGCCGTGATGCATGATCTCCTGGCGGATCGTTTCGCGCCGGTTCGGGTCCCACAGCACGATGTCGGCGTCGAAGCCGACGCCAATCGAGCCCTTGCGCGGATAGAGACCATACATCTTAGCGTGGTTGGTGGACGTCAGCGCCACGAATTCGTTGATCGTGATGCGGCCCTGGTTGACGCCGCGGTCGAACAAGATCGGCAACCGCGCCTCGACGCCGGGGATGCCGTTCGGCACCCAGCGAAATCCAGTGCGCGCCTTCGGATTCAGCTTGCCCTCGTCACCCTCGTAGTAGAACGGGCAATGATCGGACGAGAAGGTCTGGAAGACGCCGGTGCGGATGCCCTCCCAGATGGCCTCCCACGAGGCGCGGTCGCGCGGCGGCGGCGAGCAGACATATTTGCTCCCCGTCTCGTCCATATTGAGGCCCTTGAGGTCGTCGGCGGTCAGCGAAACATATTGCGTGCAGGTCTCACCATAGACCTTGAGGCCGCGCTGCTGCGCCCAGCGTATCTGCTCCATCGCCTCGCGCCCCGAGACATGCACGATCATGATCGGCGTATCCAGCAACTCGCCGTGGCTGATGGCGCGATGCGCGGCCTCACGCTCGACCACCTGCGGCCGCGACAGCGCGTGATAATAGGGCGCCATCTTGCCGGCCGCCTCCAGCCGTTCGGTCATGAATTTGATCGCATCATAACCTTCGCAATGCACCATCACCAAAGCGCCGCAGCCGCGCGCGCATTCAAACACCTCCAGCAATTGCCGATCGTTCAGCACCATGGCGTCATAGGTCATGAACACCTTGAACGAGGAATAGCCGTCGGCGACCAGCGCCGGCAGTTCTTGGCCGAGAACGGAAGGCGTGGGATCGGTGACGATGAGGTGGAAGCCATAGTCGCAATAGGACTGGCCGTCGGCTTGTTTGTGATATTCGTTGACCGAGGCGCGCAGCGAGGCGCCGCGCGGCTGCAAGGCGAAGGGCAGCAAAGTCGTGTTCCCGCCGGCGATGGCTGAGCGCGTGCCGGTCTCGAAACCGTCAGCCATTTTTGGGCCGCCGAAGGCGGGCTGCGCGAGATGCACGTGGCTGTCGATGCCGCCGGGCATGACGAGCAACCCTGAGGCGTCGATCTCGCGGGCGCCCTTCTCCAGCCGGTCGGCGACCGCCGCGATGCGACCGTCACGCACGCCGATATCGGCGCGGAACCGGTCGGCGGCGGTGACGATTTCACCGCCGCGAATGACGAGATCAAATGTGCTCATGGTGTTCCCTTTGCCTCGGCTAGTCTCTCGCAGCGCGCCAGCATAAAGGGCGCCAAAAGCCATCAACCGCCCCGCGCCGACCGCGCGTAATAGGCGACAGTGCGCCGCGCCCCTTTGGCGATCAGCGCCGCCAGCGCTGAGGTAACCGGGCCGAGAAAGCGCGGGTCGCCGACGAGATCGTCGCCGAATACCTCGCCGACATTGATGAGCGCCGGCGCGAGGCGTTGGGCTTGCAGACCCTCGCGGTCGGCGATGGTCTTCAACCGCGCCGCCAGCGGATCGCGCACGTCGATGGCGCGCCCCTGCTCATCGCGGCCAACGACATAGCGCATCCACGCCGCCACCCCCAGCGCAATGCGGTCAATTGGCTGGCCGGCGGCGATTCGCGTCCGCGCCGTGGCGAGCAGGCGCTGCGGCAGCTTTTGCGAGCCGTCCATCGCGATCTGCCAGGTGCGATGGCGCAGCGCCGGATTGCGGAAGCGCGCCAGCAATCGGGCGATATAGGGGCGAAGATCGCCGGTGGCGAGCGCGTCGAGCGTCGGCGCCGCCTCCTCGATCATCAATTGCTCCACGAGGCGCGCGAGATCGGCGTCGGCCATGGCCTCGGCCACTGTTTCGTAGCCTGAGAGATAGCCGAGATAGGCGAGCGTCGAATGGGCGCCGTTGAGCAGTCTGAGCTTCGCCAGCTCGAACGGCGCCACATCGCCAACCAGCGTCGCGCCGCTGTCCTCCAGGCGCGGTCGACCGGCGGGAAAGCGATCCTCGATTACCCATTGCGTGAACGGCTCCGTCACCACGGGCCATGCGTCCTCGACGCCGAGGCGCGCGGCGATCCGGGCGCGATCCTCATCCGTCGTGGCCGGGGCGATGCGATCAACCATGGTTGAGGGAAACGCCACCTCGCCCTCGACCCAGCCGCCGAGATCGGCG
>JAJYDD010000051.1 GCA_021777795.1 Pseudomonadota bacterium
TGCGATCTCGAGGCCGGCATGGCCAAGCTGCTAGGCGCCCGCGTCGCCTGGGCGGCGGCCGACAACGCGCTCCAGATCCACGGCGGCAACGGCTTTGCGATGGAATATCCGATCAGCCGCGTGCTTTGCGACGCGCGGATATTGAACATCTTCGAAGGCGCGGCGGAGATCCAGGCGCAGGTGATCGCGCGGCGCTTGCTCGAAGGCGGGAATTGAGACGCATCCAGCGGGCGCCGTAGCGGAAGATTGAAACAAAGCAACCGATCCCGTCAAGATTTTATTGAGGAACTTCGCATTGCTGGCGCTGCGGCGCCGGCCCCTTCAACCCGGCATTAATTCGAAATCCCCACTAGTTACTGCGCTCGATTTGCCTTGTAGTGCATTTCGAAAAATGACTGGGGGCGAAAGTGATGTTTCGAGGGATCGCCACGACTTTGGCTTTGGTTTGGTTCGCGAGTTCGGCGTCGCAGGCCCAGGAATACCGCCGTGCAACGGATATGGAGCGCATACAGGCCTACTGCCATCAGGTCGGGGCCAGCGCGGAGCGCGGCTCCTTCGCGTTCGGCTCGCCGCTGTTCGTGGCCATCTCCGGCATCGCCTCGGCGATCGGCAATGGCATACAGAATCAGGAGACCTACGATCGCTGCATGACCTATCACGGTTTCGTACGATCCGAACCCGGCGCCGTCGCGCCGACGAGCTACCGCCCGGAGCCAACGGCGCAGCCGGAACCCCGCTACGAGGTCGACCAGCCAGAGACGGCGGCGCGAGGCGTCCAACCCGTTCGCTTCAAGCGGTACCGCCTCGGCGGCTGACCGGGGTCGGAGTGCGGGCGCCCGTTATCGCCAGGCGCTTGCTCGAAGGGGGCAACTGAGGCCAGACTGGGCGTCCGAGGGAGGAACGCCATGCTCGACATGCCGCCGCTGAAATACGCCGATCTGCCCGGCCTGCGCATGGGCTATTACGAGGCCGGGCCGGACGACGACCCGACGCCCATAGTGCTCCTGCACGGCTGGCCGGAACTCGCCTTCTCCTGGCGCCATCAGATAAAAGCCTTCGCCGACGCCGGCCGGCGCGTCATCGCGCCCGACCAGCGCGGCTATGGCGCGACGCCGGGGCCGGAAGCCGTCGAGGCCTATGATCTCGAACATCTCACCGGCGACATCGCCCATCTGCTCGATCATCTCCGCATCGAAAAGGCGATCATCGTCGGCCACGATTGGGGCGGCATCGTCGGCTGGGGTTTTCCGCTGCGCCACCGCGACCGCGCCGCCGGCGTCGTCGGCGTCAACACGCCGCATCTGGCGCGCAGCCCCGTCGATCCGATCGCCATCTTCCGCAAGCGCTTCGGTGACAGCCATTATATCGTGCGCTTCCAGGATCCCGCGCGCGAGCCCGACCGCATCTTCGCCGCGCATGTGGAGAACCTGTTCGACTTCATGCTGAGGAAGCCGCCGCCCGCGCGCACGGGCGGCGGCCCGATCAACCTGGATTTTCCCTCCATCGTCGCCGCCTACGATCCCGCGCGCGATACGCGGCCTTCGATCGTCTCGCCGCAAGAAAAGGCGGTGTTCGTCGAGACCTTTCGCCGCACAGGGTTCACCGGAGGGATCAACTGGTATCGCAATTTCACCCGCAACTGGGAGCGCTCGGCCGACCTCGATTTCACGATTGCCGCGCCCTGCCTGATGATCGCGGCCGAACTCGACGCCGTGCTGCCGCCCTCGATGTCGGAAGGCATGGAGCGGCTTTGCCCCGATCTCGAACGCCACTTCGTCGCGGGCAGCGGCCACTGGACGCAGCAGGAGGCGCCGGACGAGGTGAGCCGCGTCATCCTCGATTGGCGCGGGCGGCGTTTTCCCTAGGGAACTCGGGCTTTCGCTATTGCGTTGGGGATTCCGGTCCGTTGCGCAGGGGGGTCCCTTGGCCGAGAGCATCCGCACGTTCTGGAAAGGTTATCTGCGGCTGGCGCTGGTCGCCATTCCGGTGCGGCTGGTGGCGGCCCAGCGCGCCGAGGCGAAGCCGCGCTTTCATCAGATCGACCGCAAGTCCAAGCAGCGCATCCGCTACATCAAGGTCAGCGCCGGCGACAAGAAAATCGCCAACGAGGACATCGTCATGGGCTACGAGGTCGAGCCCGGCAATTACGTGCTGCTGGAGAAAGACGAACTCGACGCGGTGCGGCTGGAGACCCGCCACAGCATCGAACTGACCGAATTCGTCGACGCCTCCGACATCGACCCCATCTATTTCGAGCGCCCCTATTACATTCTGCCCGACGGCGAGGTCGCGGAGGAAGGCTACGCCGTCATCCACGACGCCTTGCGCAAGGCGCGCAAGGTCGGCGTCGGCCAGCTCACCTTGCGGGGCCGCGAAAACCTTGTCGCGCTCTATGCCGGCGGCGCCGGGCTCGTGCTCGACACCTTGCGCTACGACAGCGAAATCCGCGACGCCGACGAGGTGTTCGCCTCGCTCGGACGCCAGAAACCGCGCGCGGACATGCTGGAAATGGCCAAGCAACTCATCGACAGCCGCAGTCAGCCCTTCGACCCCGCCAGCTTCAAGAACCATTACGCCGAGGCTCTGCGCGATCTCGTCAAGCGCAAGATGGCCAGCGGCGGCGCCGTGCCGGTCGAGAGCGAGGCGGCGCCTGGCGCCAAGGTCATCGACTTCATGGAAGCGTTGAAGCGCTCGCTGTCGCCCGCCGACGGGGCGTCAAAGCCTGCGGCGCCGAAGCCCAAGCGCAAGCCGGCCGTCAAGCCGGCGCGCACGAAGGGCGCCAAGCCCGCGCCCAAGCGCAAGGCCGGCTGAAATGCGCGCGCAAGCGCCCGCCGCGCTCACGACCTATCGCGCCAAGCGCGATTTCAAGAAGACGCCGGAGCCCGAGGGCGCGGCGGTCGAGCCCGGCCATCGCCTCATCGTGCAGCATCATTTCGCGACCCGCGATCACTATGACCTCAGGCTGGAGATCGACGGCGTGCTGGTGAGCTGGGCGGTGACGCGCGGTCCCTCCGCCAATCCCAGGGACCGGCGCCTTGCGGTGCGCACCGAAGATCATCCGCTCGACTATGCGAGTTTCGAGGGCCTCATTCCCAAGGGCCAATATGGCGGCGGCACGGTCATCCTGTGGGAATATGCGACTTTCACCCCGATCAACGGCGACCCCGCGCAGGCGGTGAGGAAAGGCGAGATCAAATTCATCGCCCACGGCGAGCGCATGCGCGGCGGCTGGGTGTTGGTGCGTATGCGTGCCAAAGAAAAGCGCGAGAATTGGCTGCTCATCAAGGAGCGCGACGAATTCGCCGAAGACGACGACAGCCTGACCGCCCGCTTCCCCAAGTCGGTCTCGACCCGGCGGACGCGCAAGCAGATCGAGAAGGGCGCGCCGCGCAACGCGCCTGCCGCCAAGGCCGCGCCGAAGCTGCCTGCTTTCGTCGCGCCGCAGCTTTGCTCCGTCGCCGAGACGCCGCCCGAGGGGGAAAACTGGATCTACGAGCTTAAATATGACGGCTACCGCCTGGAACTCGCCGTCGCCGGCGCGGACGCGCGCCTTTACACCCGCTCCGGCCTCGACTGGAGCGGCAAATTCGCGGCGATCGCGCGCGACGCAGCGGCTCTCAAATGCAAGAGCGCCTTGATCGACGGCGAGGCGGTCGTGCTCGACGAGAACGGCGTCAGCCAATTCCCGGCGCTGGTCGCCGCTTTGGAGCAGCGCCGCTCCGACGCCATCCTGTTCATGGCCTTCGATCTTATCAGCCTCGACGGCGTCGATTGGCGTCCGCGACCGCTCGCCGAGCGGCAAAAGGCGCTGCGCAAGGTCATCGGCGAAGGCTCGGCCCATATCCGCCTCGCCGGGCATATCGAGGGCGAGGGCCGGCGGGTGTTCGAACAGGCGGTGGCCGGCGGGGCGGAAGGCATTATCGCCAAGGACCGCAGCGCGCCGTATGTCTCAAGGCGTAGCGCCGCCTGGGTCAAGATCAAGGGCTATCCGCGCACCGATGTCGTCATTGTCGGCTACAAGCCCTCGACCAAGACCGGAACCTTCGCCTCCCTGCACGCCGCCATCGAGGAGGACGGCGCGCTGCGCTATGTCGGCGGCATCGGCACGGGTTATAGCGCGGCGCAGCGGGCTTCGATCTTCGCCCGCATTTCGCGCCGCGCCTCGGCCCGGCCGCCCGCCGGTCTCGCCGGCGATTGGCCGAAGGACATCCAGTTCATCAAACAGCCGTTGCGCGCCGAAATCCGCTTCGGCGGCTGGACCGGCGAGCGCCAGCTTCGTCAGGCGCGCTTCCTGGCGCTGCGCGAGGATCTGCCCGTGAAAACAGCCAGACCGGCCCCGCAAGCCTCCGCGATCACCCACGCCGACAGGATCGTCTATCCCGCCGATGGCGTCACGAAGGGGGAGATCGCGGCCTATTATGAGGCGGTCGCCGAACGCCTCGCCCCGCACCTGGCCGACCGGCCGCTCTCCATCGTGCGCGCGCCGGAGACGATCGCCGAGACCTTCTTTCAGCGCCATCCCCTGCGCGGCATGGAGGCCGGAATCGTCCCCGTCGAAGTCGGCTCGGAAACCTATATGGCGCTCGACGGCGCGCTCGGCCTGCATACGGCGGCGCAATTCGGCGCCATCGAGTTGCACGGCTGGATGAGCCGCATCGGCGCCCTCGACGCGCCCGACCGCATGGTGTTCGACCTCGACCCCGACGAGGGGCTCCCCTTCGAGGAGGTCAAGCGCGCCGCCGCCGACATCGCCCGGGCGCTGAACGAGATCGGCCTCAAATCCTGGCCGCTGCTCTCCGGCGGCAAGGGCGTGCATGTCGTGATCCCCCTCGACGGCGGCGCCGATTATGAGGAGACGGAGCCTTTCGCCAAGGGATTCGCGCAGGCCTTGGCCGCCCATCAGCCGCAACGCTTCGTCGCCACCATGAGCAAGCAGAGGCGCAAGGGCCGCATCTTCGTCGATTGGCTACGCAACAAGAAAAGCGCGACGGCGATCCTGCCGTGGTCGCTGCGCGCCCGACCCGGCGCAGCCGTCGCGACGCCGCTCACCTGGGAAAAGCTGGCGCAAGCGAAATCCGCCGCCGCCTTCGACATCAGGACGGCGCTGAAACTAAGGGATCCGTGGCGCGGGTTCTTCGCCTCCAAACAGCGCCTGCCGCGCGGCGCGATCAACACCCCTTCGGCGGGATGAAGACATATTCGTAGGTCATCATCGCCTTGGCGCTCAGCGTGCGCGCGAAGGGCAGCGTCAGCCAGTGGGGCGAGCGCAAGTCGAGATCGGGGAAGACGGCGTGCGCCTCGCGGGCGTCGATGTGGTCGCGGTAGACGAGGATCGCGCCCTTGCGCGCCAGCAAGGCCGGATCGTAGCCGGGATCTCCTTCCATCTCGATCAGATGCACGCCGGGCGCGGGCGGAACCATCGAAATGCCGAGCCCATAGGCGCTCCAGAAATCGCCCATCACATAGGCGGGCCCGCAGGCATAACGCGCCCGCCATTCGCTCTCCAGGATTTGAGCGGCGCGCACGAGCGGCTCCTGCTGGCGCGGGTGGAGTGTGAAGACGCCGTAGACGATCCAGCCGCCGACGAGCAGCGCCACGGCAAAGCCGCCGACGGCCCACATCAGCCAGAGGCGGGCGCCGGCCAAGCGCGCGGGATCGAAGCGCACGTAGCTCGCCGCCGCCAGCCAGGCCAGGAACAGGAACGGCGAATCGTAGCGCGAGGGATATTTAAAGCCGAAACCTAGCACCAGGATCAGCAGCAGGACGAGCGCCGCCGCGGCGGTCGTGCGCACGAACTGCGCCGCAGGCGCCGGGTCCGGCGCGCCGCGCCATTCGCGCCTCACGCCGGCCGCCGCGAGGAAAAGCCAGGCCGGCGCGAGATAGGCGAGGAAGCCGAGCGCCAGTTCCGAAAGATTGTGCAGGCGATAGGGCAGGCCGCCGTTCAGCAGCAGCGTCCCCGTCGCATGGGCGACGGCGCCGGAAGAACGCGCCGCCAGAAGATGCGGCGCGATCAACAGCGCTCCGGCCGCCGCCGTCAGGTAGAACCGGCGATCGCGCCAGACGCGGCGATAGGCGGGAACCGCGAGGCTCGCGGCGGCCAGCGCCACGACAAGCAGCGCCACCGTATATTTGGCGTAAAACGCGAGCGCGAAGGCGAGCGCCAGTCCCGCCCAATACCGCCTCTTGCCGGTCTCGAAGGCGGCGAGCGCGTAAAACAACATCGCCGCCCAGAACGGGAATTGCAGGATGTCGGCGTTGAGCGCGAAGGGGACGGGCGCGGCGAGGAAATAGACGGCCCCCGTCAGCAGCAGCGTCATCAGCGCCGCCTCGGCCTCGCTCGCCCAGAGCCGAAAGGTCTTGTAGACATAAAACAGGCCAGCGGCGTTGAGCGCCTGCGTCAGCAACGCGCACCAGAAGGTCGTCGGCCAGGCCAGGCGCATGACCAGAAAGCCCATCCACTGCATGAGCGGCGGCTGCTTGGGCGTCGATAGGGCCGGATGCAGGCCCCAGGACAGCAATTCGCGCGTGTCGCTGCTGGGCGCCGGCAGCACCAGCGCCAGCCCCGGGGCGACCAGCAGCAGCAGCGCCGCGATCGCCCAATCCGGTTTCCGTCCGCCCATTCTCGGCCTTTCCTGGTCGGCGCCGCTCTTAACGGGCGCCGCCCGGCGGCGGAAACGAAAACTTATCCCCTTGATCGCGGGTTGCGTCACGTCGCCGCGCGGCGCTATGAGCCGCCAGACGCGAAGGGGAAGACATTGGCCGCGGCGTTGGGAAAATCCTGCGGCGCCTGCACCATGTGCTGCTCGGCGCTCGAAATCGTGGAGCTGAAGAAGCCGGCCGGCCCTCTATGCGTGAACGGCGGCGCCGGCGGTTGCCGCATCTACGCCGAGCGCCCGGGGGTCTGCCGCGACTTTGAATGCGAATGGCTGACCAACCGCAAGCTGCCGCCGCATTTGCGCCCCGACCGCATCGGCGTGCTGTTCATGGAGGACGGCGACGTCGATGAATATCGCGCCGTCTGCTCGCCTTCGCGGCCGCACGCCTGGCGCCAGCCGGCGGTGTTCGCGCATCTGGTGGCGGTCGCCAAAACCGGCCGCGTCGTCGTCGCCAAGGCGGGCGCGCAGGCGTGGCGGGTGTTCGCCTCCGGCGAATCGGCGAGCACGGTTTGAGGGCGCCCATATTTGCGGCAAGGACTTGTGGGACATGGCGCGTTCGTACAAGCGATGCTAAGGGACCGCGATTCATTTCGCGCGACCGGTTTCGCGCGCGCCCTCGATAACGACTATCGCGCCCTCGATAACGACTATACGGAGGAGTCTTCGCGCTCATGAAGAAAGAGGAGGCTTCGCGCCCATGAAGAAAATCGAGGCGATCATCAAGCCGTTCAAGCTCGATGAGGTCAAAGAGGCGCTGCAAGAGGCCGGCGTACAGGGCATCACCGTGTTGGAGGCCAAGGGTTTCGGGCGCCAGAAGGGCCATACCGAACTCTATCGCGGCGCCGAATATGTCGTCGACTTCCTGCCCAAGGTGAAGATCGAGGTCGTCATCGCCGACGAGAACCTCGCCCGCGCCGTGGAGGCGATCCGCAAGGCGGCGCAGACGGGCCGCATCGGCGACGGCAAGATTTTTGTGTCCTCGATCGACGAGGCGATCCGCATCCGCACCGGCGAGACCGGCGCTGACGCGGTCTGAGCACGAAGCTTTTAAATCGAACGGGAGACGAGGAGCCCTAAATGAAGACGGCCCACGACGTACTGAAATTCATCAAGGAAAACGACGTTAAATATGTGGACCTGCGGTTCACCGACCCGCGCGGCAAGTGGCAGCACGTCACCTTCGACCAGACGCTGATCGACGAAGACGCCTTCGCCGACGGCCTGATGTTCGACGGCTCCTCGATCGCCGGCTGGAAGGCGATCAACGAATCCGACATGACGCTGATGCCGGACCCGACTTCGGCCTGCATGGACCCGTTCTTCGCGGCCTCGACCCTGGTCGTCACCTGCGACATTCTCGATCCCGCCAGCGGCCAGCCCTATGGCCGCGACCCGCGCGGCATCGCCAAGAAGGCCGAAGCCTATCTGAAATCGACCGGCATCGGCGACACCTGCTTCGTCGGCCCCGAGGCCGAGTTCTTCGTGTTCGACGACGTGCGCTTCCGCGCCGACCCCTACAACACCGGCTTCCAGCTCGATTCCAACGAATTGCCGACCAACTCGGACGCGATGATGGAAGGCGGCAACCTCGCCCATCGCATTCGCACCAAGGGCGGCTATTTCCCGGTGCCGCCGCAGGACTCGGGCCAGGACATGCGCGGCGAGATGCTGAAGGCGATGGCCGACATGGGCGCCGTCGTCGAGAAGCACCACCACGAGGTCGCCTCGGCCCAGCACGAACTTGGCCTCAAATTCGGCCCGCTGACCAAGATGGCCGACCACATGCAGGTCTATAAATACTGCATCCACATGGTCGCCCAGAGCTACGGCAAGACCGCGACCTTCATGCCCAAGCCCATCTATGGCGACAACGGCTCCGGCATGCACGTCCACCAATCGATCTGGAAGGACGGCAAGCCGGTGATGGCGGGCAACAAATACGCCGACCTCAGCCAGGAATGCCTTTATTACATCGGCGGCATCATCCGCCACGCCAAGGCGCTCAACGGCTTCACCAATCCCTCGACCAACAGCTACAAGCGGCTCGTCCCCGGCTATGAAGCCCCGGTGCTGCTCGCCTATAGCGCGCGCAACCGTTCGGCCTCCTGCCGTATTCCGTGGACGTCGAACCCGAAGGCCAAGCGTGTCGAGGTGCGCTTCCCCGACCCGACCGCCAATCCGTATCTGGCTTTCGCGGCGATGTTGATGGCGGGCCTCGACGGCATCAAGAACAAGATCGACCCCGGCGCGGCGATGGACAAGGACCTCTACGACCTGCCGCCCAAGGAGCTGAAGAAGATCCCGACCGTTTGCGGCTCGTTGCGCGAGGCGTTGTCCAATCTCGACAAGGACCGCGCCTTCCTCAAGGCCGGCGACGTCTTCAACGACGATTTCATCGACAGTTACATCGACCTCAAGATGGCCGAGGTGCAGCGTTACGACATGACGCCGCATCCGGTCGAGTTCGACATGTACTACAGCGTCTAAGCCTTCCGGCTTGGCGCAAAGGGCGGCCTTCGGGCCGCCTTTTTTGTTTGGCCGCCTCTGAGCGGGATCAACGCCTTTGGCGCCGACGCGCAGCAGATTGCGCCGGAAGCCGGAGGGAAAAATGTCGGGATCGAGGAAAGCCGGAGCAGCTCTCGCTTGGGCGCTAGCGGGCGGCGCGGCGTTCGCAGCGCCGGCCGATCTCCATCACGGCGAGCAGCTCGCGCGCCATTGGTGCGCGGCCTGCCACATCGTCGCCGACGACCAGACGCACGGGACCGACAACGCGCCGACCTTCGCCGCCATCGCCGCCATGCCGGGCTTCAGCACCGGCCGCTTGGCGCGGTTCCTCGCGGACCCGCATCCGAAGATGCCGGATATGCAGCTTTCCCGCACCGAGACAGCCGACATCGCCGCCTATATCGCGAACCTGCGCAACTGATCTCAGGCGACGGCCGATCAGGCGACGGCCTGCTCGGTCTCCATCGCGAAGATGCGGTCGAGTTCGCTGACCGCGACCGGCTTGCCGAACAGCCAGCCCTGGCCCTCGGCGGGCACGCCGAGCGCGCGGGCGCGATCGAGCTGTTCGGTGGTCTCAACGCCCTCGAAAGTGACGCGCATCCCCAGTTGCGAGGAGATGCGCGCGATATTGGCGACCAGCACGTCGGCTTTGCGGCTCTTGCCGAGTTGTTGGGTGAAGCTCTTGTCGATCTTCACCTTGTCGAGCGGCAATTGCATGAGATGGCTGAGGCTGGAATAGCCGGTGCCGAAATCGTCGAGGGCGATGCGCACGCCGAGCGCGCGCACCTGCTCCAGCGTGCGGCGCACGGTGTCGCCGGTGGCGAGCGCGGCGGTCTCGGTGATCTCCAGCTCCAGCCGATTGGGATCGAGGCCGGAAGTCGCCAGCGCCCGGCGGACGCTCTCATTGAGCGTCTCGATCTGCCGCGTCGAGACATTGACGCCGACGCGCACCGGAAGCGGCCATTTCACGGCGTCCTCGCAGGCTCTTTGCAGCGCCCAGGCGCCGAAGGAGTTCATCAGGTTGAGGTCTTCGAGCACGCGCACGAAAATGTCGGGCGAGACCGAGCCGCGCACGGGATGGCGCCAGCGCGCCAGCGCCTCGAAACTGACGAGTTCGCCCGTCTCGATGTCGACGATCGGCTGATAGTGCAGTTCGAAGGTGCGGGCGGCGAGCGCGGCCTGAAGGTCTAGCTCTAGCAGCCGGCGCTCGCGCGCCTGTTCGCTCATCGACAGCTCGTAGAGGCGGCAGGTGCCGCGGTTCTCCCGCTTGGCGGCATAGAGCGCCATGTCCGCCTGCTGCAACAGCACGTCCATGCCGACGGCGCCGCCGAGACAGATTGCCGCGCCGACGCTGGCGCCGACCACCACTTCGGCGCCCTCGATCCAGATCGGCCGCGACAGCTCCTCGATGAGCCCCTGGGCGAAACACATCGTCGCCTCATCGTCGGCGCCGGTGCGCAGCACCACGAATTCGTCGCCGCCCCAGCGCGACACATAGGCGCCGCCGGTGGCCTCGCGCAGTCGGCGGGCGGATTCGGCGAGCACGCGATCGCCGAACTTGTGGCCGAGCGTGTCATTGATCTGCTTGAAGCCGTCGAGATCGAGAAACAACACCTCGGTGCGCTCATCCTGGGCGCGCGCCGCCGCCAGCACGTCGCTGAGCTTCTCCTCGAACGAGCGCCGGTTCGGCAGATTGGTCATGGAATCGAACCGCGCCGCCAGGTCGAGCGCCTCGCGGGCGCGCCTCTGGTCCGTGACGTCCTGGACCACCAGCACCCAGCCGCCCTCGTCATTGCGCTTGAGGGTGAGATCGTAGACGCGGCCGTTCGGCCCCGGCGCTTCCAGCCTCGCGACGCTGTCAGGCGCGCTCGTGGCGTCGAAGCTGGCCATCAGCCGGTCGGCGTCGGCGTGGCTCAGGGCGCCGCGCAGGCGGGCAAGGCGCACCAGCGCATTGAACCGCGTCCCCTGCAACGAACGCGAGCCCGCCACCCCGAATGTCTCCGCCAGCTCGGCGTTGGAGACGACGATGCGCATCTGGCTGTCGATCATGCACATGCCATGCGACATATTGTCGATGGCGAACCGGAAGCGCGAGGCGACAGTTTCGGACCGGCGGCGGTAGGTGATCTCGGACAGGAGGATGCCGCGAAGGCGCGCGGCGGATGCGTACACATACATGTATAAAGAAATTTGGAAAAACGCAGCGATATAGAAGTAGCCACCCTTCAGGACGAAGGCGATAGTCACAGGCGTCAAAATTGCGATTATGTGAAACCGGACAACTTTTTCCACCGCAAAGGAACGCAATCCTATTCCCATCACGTTGACAAGATACGTTATCATCGTTAATGTAATTATTATTGTCTCATTGTTGTAGATAAAGGCCCAATAAGTTAGTGCCCCAGCGCAGAACAAATAGGATCCAGCGCTCCATGTGAACAGGATATTATCCCATTTGTTTGTTTTCCATTTACGGCGCCTTATGATCGCTAGGCGAACGCTAGCTACGACCAAGGTTATACCTGAAATGACGAGCGGGGCCGTAGATTCCGCTATGAGCGCACACAGCGCAGCCACGCCCGCGGTAATGACCGCGCCGATAATCAGTGAACCCGTTCCGGCATATATGGCGTCGCTGAGGAGCCTGTGAGACTCCGCGAGTTGGCCCGGTTCCGGAGTGATTTTCCTCTTTCCCGACATTCCGCGCGACTTCCGCTCCGTTGGCGCGACGATATCGGACAAAAATTAACGGCTAGTTTGGATCGAAATGCGGTTCAGCGCTGAATTTTTCTATCGGATTTCTGTGACGAATTGGAAAGGTATGCGTGACATTCTAATCGAGTTACTTTCGTCGGGGTTACCAACTTGCCCTCAGCAACCGAATCGCGTTGCCGCGACCGTCACAGCGATCCTCTTGTGTTGGGATGGCTCGACCGTCCCGATTTCGACGAGGCTAGGCAGCGTGCGCCTGCCTTTGCCGAGTGGATGTATTACAGTGAGTTCATCGCCGAGCGAGACCTGCTTTATATCGGATATGGCGCAGCCGGTGTCCGAGCCGAGATACAGCGCGTATCTTTTCAAGCCTTTGAAAGATGGGCGCGACTGACGGGCGCACCTCTCGGCCTCGACGGCCTCGACGAATTCGCCGCCCATTGGCGCTGGCGCAAATTGCATCCGACAGCGGGTGTCTCAGGGCGGTTCGGTGTGCCTGGCGATCCGGAGCGCCACTCCGTTTCATGTGCGGACGTTGAATGCGTCCGCATTC
The DNA here is from genome assembly GCA_021777795.1 of Pseudomonadota bacterium. GTDB lineage: Bacteria > Pseudomonadota > Alphaproteobacteria > Rhizobiales > Beijerinckiaceae > Roseiarcus. The sequence goes on from JAJYDD010000051.1 coordinate 12,427, forward strand.
GGCCCGAGTTGTTCGAACATTGGTGCGCTGATTTTATCCGCTCCCGGCTTTTCGACGCCCCGGATTTGGATTCCTACGCGGCATATGTAGTCGAACTGTCCTTGGTTCCGAATTCGCGTGCAGAGGAGCTTGGCGTCAATTCGCCATGGCCTTCATGTGAAGCATTGGACGAGCGCCCGAATAGAGCGCGGCGCTCCTGAGGAGCCGAAGCCAGGAATGGGTAACGTTGGCGCGTGTCCGTCCACTGCGCCTTGCAGTCGTAGGTCATAAGGACGTGCAGCCGGTTTAGCGGGGGGTAGGGGCGTTCGTCCGAGCAAGTCCTCGAACCGAACAGGCGCCGGAACGCGGGTTGATATTCTGCTCGGCAAGTGCCGATCATAATGTCGGCGCCGAAATACTCCATGGCAAGAAATCCACTTCGCATCGTCACCAGCGGCAAAAAGGGATAGGCGCGGGTGAATTCGAATCGACTGGTCTGTCGCGAGGCGTCAACAATAACATTGCCGGCTTCAAGTCGAGGAACGATGTAGTCCGAAAAAGGGCTGGTGTCCGGCAGAAACTGATCGGTCCGCGAGGCTATATGCAATCTGATCGAACTCGCCAGCACGCCGTCAATGTAGATTCCCACGAGCCACGCATTCAGATGATCGTCTCCGGGATCGGAAAATATTCTTTTCGCATTGGCATCAATATAACCTTCCCTCGAATAAGCTTCGTACCGCAACCGGTAGATCGCTTCTTTGTCCCGTGGGCTATCGGCGCGCCGATATTCCACACGTTCCAAAAATTTTGCTATCCGCCGCGCGAACGCGGACGTCTCTTGCTGCTCAAGCACCGGCTACTCCGCGAGCTTTAACCTCATACGTTGCGTTAATATGCATTTTAATAAATGTCGCGCCAGTGGCGTTCAGACATTTTTAACGCTAATCCGCCGATAAGGTTAAGAGCAGTTAGCGTTTCATAACGATCACTTCACGATGCGCGGCCGCGTTTACCGAATTGGAACACTTCGTTTCCTCAAGTAGAGCAATTCACAACGGACGATGGCGTGCGAATCTGTTCATCCGCACCGTCGCGGGCTCGCGCGCAACGCTCGCGTAAATTTGCGCCGGGCCCGGCAGCCGAACGGGCGCGGCGGCGAATCGCGCCCTCAACGCGAGCGACCCCAAGTCGTGGTGAGGCGCGTCCGCGCAGGCGCGAATGGGGCCGCGCGGGTCCGGAATGGGGCGCTTGCCGGGTCAAAGGGCGGCGTTTGCGCGCCGTCTTTCCGGTTTTCACAAGGAAAAACGTTTCGGGTCTGTGCGCAGTCGCAGAAGCTCTGTATATCGGGGCACAGGACGTGGCTGCGAAACGCTCGCTCCGAGGAGGCCTATGACACAGAAGAGGCGAATCCTGATCGTCGATGACGACGGCGATCTCAGGATGGCGCTTGCCGAACAATTGAGCCTGCATCCCGAATTCGTCGTCGCCGAGGCGGGAGACGTGGCCGGCGCGCGGGCGTCGGTGACGGACATGCCGCCCGATCTCGTCATCATGGACATCGGCCTGCCCGACATGGACGGCCGAGAAGCGGTGCGCATGTTGCGCGCCGAGGGATTCCGCCGACCTGTTATCCTGCTGACCGGCCGTGATTCCGACGCCGACACCGTCATCGGGCTGGAGGCCGGGGCCAACGATTATATCGTCAAGCCGTTCCGCTTCGCCGTGCTGCTGGCGCGTATTCGCGTGCAGATGCGCCAGCACGAGGCGAGCGCGGAGGCGGAGTTCCAGATCGGCAGATACCTGTTCCGCCCCGCCAACAAGATGCTGCTCGACGATCGCGGCGGCAAACTGCGGCTAACCGAGAAGGAGGCGGCGATCCTGCGCTTCCTGCATCGCGCCGAGCGCCAGAGCGTGGCGCGCGAAACGCTGCTGCGCGAGGTCTGGGGCTACAACGCCAATGTCACTACGCATAC
>JAJYDD010000559.1 GCA_021777795.1 Pseudomonadota bacterium
AGGTACTTGAGGCGGCGCGCCGACAAAAGGTGATAGGTCGCCGGCGTGTGCGGGCAATTGATGGAGATGAAATCCATCCGCGCCAGCATCTGGTCGAGCGAATCCCAGTAGGTCGCCTCCAGCGCCTCCTCGATCTGCGGCGATACGCGGCGGCGGTTGTGGTAGTGGATCGACAGGCCGAACGCGCGGGCGCGTCGGGCCACGGCTTGCCCGATGCGGCCCATGCCGACGATGCCGAGCCGCTTGCCGGTGATGCGGCGCCCCAGCATCCAGGTCGGCGCCCAGCCGTGCCAGAGGCCGTCGGGGATGGCGCGCGACCCCTCGACCAACCGACGGGCGGTGGAGAGGATGAGCGCCATCGTCATGTCGGCGGTGTCCTCGGTGAGAACGCCGGGGGTGTTGGTGACGGTGACGCCGCGCCGCAGCGCCGAGGTCACGTCGATATTGTCGACCCCGGTGCCGAAATTGGCGATCAGCTTCAAGGATTCGCCGGCCTGGGCGATCATGCGGGCGTTGATCTCGTCGGTGATGGTTGGCACGAGCACGTCGGCCTCCTTCATCGCCTCGACGATCTCGGCCTCCGACATCGGGGCGTCCAAGAGATTGAGGCGCGCGTCGAACAGCTCGCGCATACGGGTCTCGACGCCCTCGGGCAGGCGCCTGGTGACCACCACGAGAGGTTTCTTTTTCCCCATCAGCCGCGCTATCCTTCCCCCCGCCCGGGCGCCTCGTGGGGCTCTCCAGCGGGCCGCCAAAACCTTTTACCGTTCGTTAGCCGACCGGGACCAAACATGCGGGCCGACGCCGCCTCCGTCTCGCCGGTCGCGCTCTCTGTAGCAGATGCTTTAGCGAAAACAAGGACGGGCCCAGGCGCCCCATGCGAGGAGCGACGAAGGTATGAAACAGGCGGTTTGGCGCATCGGTTGCGCGCTCTGGCTGTGGGTTTTTTGGGCGGCCAGCGCCTCTGCGGCGGCCGGTCCGGTCGGCGCCGTCACCGGCCTGCCGCTGCCGCGCTACGCCAGCCTGAAAACCGATCGCGTCAACCTGCGCGAGGGGCCCTCGAAGGACCACGCGACGACCTGGGTGTTCGAGCGCGCCGGCCTGCCGGTCGAGATCACGGCGGAATTCGCGACCTGGCGCAAGGTGCGCGATTCCGAGGGCACGGAGGGTTGGGTGCTGCACTCGCTGCTGTCGGGACGGCGCACCGCCCTGGTCGGCCCCGGCAAGAAGGGCGTCGATTACAACGTCACCAACGACCCCAACGCCAGCAGCCCGGTAGTGGCGCGGTTGCAGGCGGGGGTGATCGTCAACATCCGCCGCTGCGACGGCGTGTGGTGCCTGGTTTATGGCGCCGGCTACAAGGGCTATATGCCGCAGACGGACCTATGGGGCGTCTATCCCGGCGAGAAGGTGGATTGAGGGCTATTCGGCGGCGGGCGGGAGCTTCGGCAGCGCCGCCCGCAACGCCTCGTTCATTCGCGCCTGCCAGCCGGCGCCGGTGGCGCGGAAGGCGGCGAGCACGTCGCGGTCGACGCGCAGGCTTATCATCTCCTTGATCGGCGCTTTCTGAGCCCCGCGCGTGCGGAGCGTCTCGTTGATCTTGGCCGCCATTTCCGGGAACATTTCGGCGAAGGGCTTGCCTTGACTTAACTCTTCATCCGTCAATTCCGGATTGTCCGAGACTTCGTCCCAATCTTCTTTTGTGTAGCCGCGACCGGGGGTGAACTCATTCAGAAGCTTTTTTGCGGGCATCGTCTCGCTCCTTCCTGCTGGCGTAACGCATGGATACCGCGGAGACGGCTTCCGAACCGAGGACGGAAAAAATGACGGTCCACGGCGGCTCGCGATTCGGATTTCCAATGGCGCGAAGGCGTCCCCGTCTAGCCGGGTAAATCACCGCAGATTCGAAAAACTCCTCGGTCAGATCGCCGAAATCCAAACCGTGCTTGTCGAGGTTCGACAGACGCTTGGATTCATCCCAGGTGATGCGCACTTACATGATGTATATACAAAAAGGGGCGCCGTCAACCGTTCGCCGCCGCCCGCGCGCCCTCGATCAGCGTCTTGCCGAGCGACCATACCGGCCCGCTCGATTCGCCCGCCGCCGCCAGCGTCTGAGCAAAGCCGCGCTCGATCCAGGCGCAATCCTCATCGTCCAGCGTCAGCGTCGGCAGAAGCTTGATCGCCCGGCTGCCGTTGCCGGCGACCTGCACCAGAATCTGGTGATCGCGAAACAGCGGGATGGTGACGAGCTGGCCGGTCAACCCCTTGCTCATCTTTTCCAGCATCGCCCAGAAGGCGCGCAGGCTTAAGGACTTGGGATCGCCGAGTTCGATGGCCAGCATCAGCCCGAGGCCGCGCGCCTCGCGCACGAAATCGTGGCGCTCCGCCAGCCCGCGCAAGGCGCCCAGCAGCCGCTCGCCCTTGGCGGCGGCGTTCTCGATCAGCTTCTCGGCTTCGATCACGTCCAAGGTCGCCAGCCCCGCCGTCATGGCCAGATCGTTCTTGGCGAAGGTCGAGCCGTGGACGACGGCTTTGTCCATGCGGTCGAAGGTCTTGGCGAACACCTCCTTGCGCATCAGCACGACGCCGACCGGGACATGGCCGCCCGAAAGCCCCTTGGCGAGCAGCACGAGATCGGGCTCGACGCCGAAATGCTCGACGGCGAAGAATTTGCCCGTCCGCCCGAGCCCGGTCTGGATCTCGTCGGCGATCAGCAGCGTCCCGTATTTGCGGCACAGCGCCTGCGCCTCGCGCAGGTAACCGGGCGAGGGCGGGCGCACGATCTTGCCCTGGATCGGCTCGACGAGAAAGGCGGCGATGTCGCGCCCGCGCAATGCCCGCTCCAGCGCAGGGAGATCGTCGAACGGGATTTCGTGGAAATCCGGCAGCACCGGGCCAAAGCCGTCGCGATAGAGCTTTTCGCCCACCGCCGACAGCGCGCCATAGGTGAGGCCGTGGAAGGAATGTTCGCAATGGACG
>JAJYDD010000560.1 GCA_021777795.1 Pseudomonadota bacterium
CGAGGCGCTGGAAATCGGCGGCTTGTCGAAATCGCGGAACGCCATGTTTTCGGCGACCGACATATTGGGCACCGTGGCGTTTTTCAGAGGCTCTTCGGGCAGGCCGAACACCTTGAATTTGGCGAAGTGGTCGCGCGTCGGCTCGAAATCCTTGTCGTCGATCAGCACCTGCCCGCGCTTGATCGGCCGCTGCCCGGAAAGCGCCTCGACCAGTTCGCTCTGCCCGTTGCCGGATACGCCGGCGATGCCGACGATCTCGCCACCTTTGATCTTCAGGTTGAAATCGACGACCTTTTCGCGCGCCTCGTCGCCTTCCACCGTCAGCCCCGCGATCTCCAGCGTCGCGTTGCGCGGCGGCGCGGGGATGCGGGCAGCCGACGGACGCACGACCGCGTCGCCAATCATCATCTTGGCCATCTCGCGCGTCGAGACCACGCCGACCTCGCCCTCGCCGACCTGGGCGCCGCGACGCAACACCGTGAAGGCGTCGCAGAACGCTTCGACCTCGCGGAATTTGTGAGAAATCATCATCACCGTGATCTCGCCGCGCTTGGCCATGTCGCGCAGCAGGCCCAGGATCTCGTCGGCTTCGCCCGGCGTCAGCACCGACGTCGGCTCATCCAGGATGAGGAAACGCTGGTTGAGATAGAGCAGTTTCAGGATTTCGAGCTTCTGCTTCTCGCCCGCCGCCAGCGAATTGACCGGCCGGTCGAGTGGCACGGTGAACGGCATACGCTCCAGAAAGGCGTTGAGCCGCCGCCGCTCGGCGCGCCAGTTGATGAGCGCGGGCGCATCGGCGCGGCTGACGACGAGATTCTCCGCCGCCGTCAGCGCCGGGGCGAGCGTGAAGTGCTGATAGACCATGCCGACGCCCAGCGCCTGCGCATCGCGCGGGTTGCGCACCTCGGCCTCGGCCCCGTCGAGCATGAGTTGGCCCTTGTCCGGAATATAGAAGCCCATGATGCACTTGACGAGCGTCGATTTGCCGGCGCCGTTCTCGCCGAGCAGCGCGTGGAACGTGCCCGCCGGCACTTTGATCGAGACGTTGTCGAGCGCGCGCAAGGCCCCGAAGGTCTTGCTCATGCCGACCGTCTCCAGCGACGGGCCGACGCGAGCGGCAGGGGCCTCGGCGACTGCGCTCATGGCTCAAACTCCCGAGTTTCGACGATGACGGCGACGGGGCCGCCGCCATCCGGCCCCTGATGCTCGGCCCCGCCGGAGACGTAGATCTCGGCGTGGCCGACGAGGCCGGCGAGCGCGCCGGCGACGAAGCCGCGCGCGTGGCGGGTGGGCGAGATGTCGCTGTCGTTGAGCATGGTGTGGCGCTTCTCGCGCAAGGCGCCGTCGGAACTGGCCTCGGCCTTGGCGAGCAGCGCGACGACGCGCGCGCGCTGAGCCGCCTTCAACTGCCCTTGCGCGTCGAGCCCGAGCCGCGCCAGCGCCGCGCGCACCGGCTCGATGTCGATGGCGTCGGCCATTACGGCGTGATCGAGCGAGAGTGGCCCCGCCCAGCGCGGCGAGGCGCCGAGCACGACGATCTCGTGATCCCTCAGTTCGACGCCGGCCGAGGTCGAGGCGCGCCCGGAATAGAGTGAGAAATCCCGCCCGATCGCCGCCTCGCTCAGGCTGGCGCGCGAAACCTCGCCGAGCGCGACCGCGACGCCAAGCGCCGAGGCGGCGCGGGAAAGGCCCATCGACTTCAGCGTATCGCGCGTCGCCGTCGTCTGGCCGCGTCGCTCGGCGGCGGCGATGCGGTCGGCGGTCAGCAGCGGACATTTGACCTGCACGAAATGCGCGTCGGCCGTGGAGGAAAGCCCGGCGTCGCGGATCGCTTTCAGCACACTCTCGGCGACGAGATCAACTTGTGCGAGCCGCCCGAGATCCTCGGGCGCGAGATCGGGCGTGCGCGCCCGTCCCACCGCCAGCGCCGCCGGCCGCGCGGGCTCCTCAGTCTCGCGCGCCTCCAGCACCAGCATGTGTGGGCTCAGGGCCCCCTCGGTCCCGCCCGACATCACCAGACAGACGCCGGCGGGGTTCGCACCCGCCTGTCGCAGCGCATCCGACAGCGCCCGAGTGGCGAACCCGCGCGAAAAATCATTGACGCAGCCGTTGCCCTCGGTCTTGCCAAGAATCGCCACGACGGAATGCGCCTGAATGGCGCCGGACGCGAAAGCCGCCGTCAGCGCGCCGACATCGTCGGGCGCGCCCATCGGCAGACGATGCGCATAGGCGCGCCGGGTCACGGCAGGCCCGCGATGAACGTTGTCGCGTTCGACACGGCGCCGAACACGCCGCCCTGCATCTTCACCATCTTGATCGCCGCCGCATGGTTGCCCGCGTCGGTGGCGGCGCAGCAATCTTCGAGCAGGAGACATTCGAAGCCGCGATCGTTGCCCTCGCGCATCGTCGTATGCACGCAGACATCGGTGGTGATGCCCGTCAGCACGATGTTTTCTATGCCCTTGGTGCGCAGGATCAGTTCCAGATCCGTCGCGCAGAACGAGCCCTTGCCGGGCTTGTCGATGACGATCTCGCCAGGAATCGGCTTCAACTCGTCGATGATCTCCCAACCAGGTTCACCGCGCACGAGAATTTTGCCGCAGGGGCCGTCGTCGCCGATGCCGGCGCCGATGCGGCGCGAGCGCCAGCGTTTGTTGGCGGGCAGATCCGAGAGATCCGGCCGATGGCCCTCGCGCGTGTGGATGACGTGATAGCCGCGCGAACGCACAGCGGCGAGCAGCGCCTTGATGGGCGCAATGGGCGCCCGCGTCAGCGACAGATCGTAGCCCATTTTATCGACATAGCCGCCCTCGCCGCAGAAATCCGTCTGCATGTCGATGACAACGATGGCGGTGTTTTCGGGCCTGAGATCGCCGTTATAGGGCCAGGGATAGGGGTCGGCTTCGATCGTGCTCATCTCACTCCGCCGCTTGTTTGGCAGGGCCGCCGTAACGGCGCGTCGGCTTAGGAAAACCGTA
>JAJYDD010000561.1 GCA_021777795.1 Pseudomonadota bacterium
GTCGCCGAAGCCGGTCCACGCCTCGATGCTGAGGAAAGGCGCGCCGGGGCGGCTCCATAAGGCGATATGGGGGAAATCGTCTAACGACATTTCCAGCGCCGAGCCGTCGGCCTGCTCGAAGCGCAAGCGACGGCTCGCGGCGTCGAGAAAGCACAAAGCCTCGCGCGCGAACAAAGCGTCGTCTAGCGCCAGCACGGTTCCGCCTTCGAGCGGGATCGGCCGCGTCTCCGGCGAGAACAGCCCGCCCGGCGCGATGACCGGAACCTCGCCGCGCTCGGCCTCAGCAAAGCGCATGCGCGCCCCGGCGCGCGCCGCGCCCGCGAAAGGCCAGTTGAAGCCCGGATGCAGCCCGCAGGCGTAAGGCATTGCGGAATCGCCGCTATTCGTCGCCTCCAGCGCGATCTCCAAAACGCGCTCGCCGAGCCGATATTCAGCGGCGAGCCTGAAGGCGAAGGGATAAACCGCCCGCGTCGCCGCATCGTCGCGGGCGACGAGGCGGACGAAAGCCGCCTCGCGGCGCTCGACTTCAAACGCCAGGCGCCGCGCGAAGCCATGCAGGCCGAGATCGTAACGCTTGCACGCCACGCTGACGCCATCGCGGGTCCAGCCGACCACCGGGAACAGCAGCGGGCTGATCTCGCCCCAGATCGCGGGATCGCCCGGCCAAAGCAACTCGACGCCGCCGACGCTCCACCCCCGCGCCTCGGCGCCGAGCCGCGCGACGCGCAGCCGCGCCTCGCCCTGTTCAAGGAGAACGTCGTTCTCCCCGGCCACCTTCAAAGACCCATGCCCTCCATCGCCGCGATGCCGCAGAGGCTGTCGCGCAGCGCCGGCGCGCAGGCGAGCAGCGCATTGCCCTTGCGCAGCCCATCATGGGCGAGGAAATCGCTGACATGGCCGCCGGCTTCCTGCACGAGCACGATGCCGGCCAGACAATCCCAGGCGTTGATATGGTGCTCGATGAAGGCGTCGCTGCGGCCGCAGGCGACATAGGCTAGCGCGAGCGCGCCCGAGGCGCAGCGCATCGGCGCCGCGCCCGCCGCCACGACGCGACCGAGCAAGCCGAGATAGCGCTCCGGGCCGGAGCGCGCGTTCCAGCCGACCTCGATCGCCGCCGAGCGCATGTCGGGCGCGGCGGAGACATGGATCGGCTGGCCGTCGAGGAAGGCGCCGGCGCCGCGAGCGGCGGTGAACAATTCGTCGATGGCGGGATCGTAGATCGCTCCGGCAAGGGCCTGCCCGCCGCCGATGAGCGCGATGGAGATGCAGAAATGCGGCAGCCCGCGCGCGAAATTGGCGGTGCCGTCGATGGGATCGACCACCCAGGTCGGCGCGTCCTCGTGCGCGACGCGGCCCTCGCCCTCCTCGCCGATGAAGCCGTCGCCGGGAAACAGTCCATGCAAGCGGCCGGCGATGAAACGCTCGACCTCGCCATCGACCTCGGTGAGAAAATCCTGCGGCCCCTTGAAGCCGACGGTGAAGGATTTGCGGTCGTGGAACCGCCGCAGCGCGATCTGGCCGGCCTCGCGGGCGACGGCGGCGGCGGCTTGCAGTCGCAGGCCAAGCTCTCGGGAATCCAATGCCAAAGCATCCTCGCTAAAAGTGCAAATCACTTTCGCTAAAAGTGCAAACTTTCGCTAAAAGTGACTATACGCGCCGCGCGCAAAGCGGACGGCCTCGCCGTCGAACCCGACGACCCGCAACGCGCTCACGCCTTCCGAAACACGGCCGATGAGGCGAACAGGCACGCCCGCCGCAGCGGCGACTGCCGCGAAAGCCGACGCTTCGGCCTCCGGCACGGCGGCCAACACCTCATAATCGTCGCCGCCCGTCGCCGCAATCTCGATCCCACCCGCGTCGAGAGCGAAATACGCGCGCGCGGCGGAGGAGAACGGGACTTCGCGCAGATCGAGTTCGCCACCGACGCCGCTCGCCCGCAGCATCTTGGCGAGATCGCCGACGAGCCCGTCGGAGACGTCCATCGCCGCATGGGCGTGGGCGAGCGCCCGCGCCAGCCCCAAGCGCGGCTGCGGCTTGAGGTAGCGGCCGAGCAATGTGTCGCGATCCGTTTCGGCCAAGGCAGGCCCGCGCCCGAGCCGCAGCGCCAAGCCGAGCGCGGCATCGCCGATGGTCCCGGAGACGAAGATCACATCGCCCGCCCGCGCGCCCGTGCGCGCCGGCATCGCGCCGGGCGAGACGGCGCCGAGCGCGGTGATCGACAGCGTCAGCGGCCCCGGCGTGCTCACGGTGTCGCCGCCGATCAACGGGCAGCGATAGGCGCGCGCGTCCTCGCCGAGACCGTGGGCGAAGGCCGCCAGCCATTCCGGGGCAACGCCTGGCGGCAAAGCGAGGGTCAGCAGGAAGCCCAGCGGCTCGGCGCCCTTGCTGGCGAGATCGGAGAGGTTCACCCGCAGCGCCTTGGCGGCGATGAGGTCGGCGGGATCGTCGGCGAAGAAATGGACGCCGGCCACCAGCGCATCCACGGTGACGACGAGATCGCGCCCCGGCGGCGGCGTCAGCCGCGCCACATCGTCCTTGAGCCCGAGCCCCGCCGCGCCGGCGATGGGCGCGAAATAGCGCGCGATGAGTTCGTCTTCGGAAAACGCCATGCCCTTCTATAGCCGGGCGCGGCGACGCCGACGAGGCCGCCGCGCCTTGGCGCGTTTCAGACGAATTTCACCGTCGTTCCCGTCGCGCTCGCGGTCACCGCGAAATCCGCGGCGACATAGGAGCCGTTAAAATGGATTTCGGCCGATGCCGCGCCGTTGGTCAGGGTTAGAATGTCGTCGGCGAAGCTCGACGTCGTGCCGGTTTTGAAGTTGCTCGCCACGATTGTATCGTCACCGCCGAAATTGCCGATCGTGGCGGCAAACAGGTCGGCGTGGCTGAGGGTCAATGTATCCGCGCCGTAACGGAAAAAGCGCGAGCGCCCTATCGCCTGATAGGCAAATTACCCCCGTGCGACGGACT
>JAJYDD010000562.1 GCA_021777795.1 Pseudomonadota bacterium
CGGCCTGCAAATGGCAGGGCAGGGTGCGCAAATCGCCCTGCGGCGTCACGCATTCCGCGAGGCCGCCGATCTCGCTTGGCTCAATGGGGATGCGCGTCACCTCGGGATGGCGGCGCAACAGGGCGGCGATCTGCGCCTCGCCCTCCTCCGGCTCCAGCGAGCAGGTGCAATAAACGATCGTCCCGCCGCGCTTGGTCAGCGTGATCGCGCGCGTCAGCAACTCGGCCTGCGTCTTGGCGAGCGTCGTAATGTCGGCCTGGCGCTTGGTCCAGGCGACATCGGGATGGCGGCGGATCGTGCCGGTGGAAGTGCAGGGCGCATCGACCAGCACGGCGTCGAACAGGGCCGCGTCATAAGTCGCGGCGTTGGCGATGACGAGTTCGGCCTCCAGCTTCAGCCGTTCGAGATTAGCGGCCACCCGCTTCAGCCTTTGCGCCGAGCGGTCGAGCGCCGAGACGCGCGCTCCGCCGAGCGCCAGTTGCGCGGTCTTGCCGCCGGGCGCGGCGCAGAGATCCGCCACCCGGTCGCCGGGCGAGGCCGCCAACAGCCGCGCCGGCAGCGCGGCGGCGGCGTCCTGCACCCACCATTCGCCCTCGGCGAAGCCCTCCAGCTCCGGGATCGGCGCATGGGTTTCCAACCGCACAGAGCCCGTCGGCAGCACGGTCCCGCCGAGCTTTCGCGCCCAAGCCTCGGGGTCGCTCTTGACCGTCAGGTCGAGCGTCGGCTCCTGGAGATGCGCCTTGGCGATGGCGAGCATCGTCTCCTCGCCGTAATGCGTCTTCCAGCGCGCGGCGAGCCAGGGCGGCACGTCGTCGAGCGGCTCGGCGTCGCCGACGATTTCGTCCTTGGCGCGGGCGATGTTGCGCAACACGGCGTTAGTCAAAGCGGCGTAGGGCGCGCTGGCGGGATCGGCCCGCACGGCGCGCACCGCGAGATCGACGGCGGCGTGGTCGGAAGTTCCCAGGAACAGCACCTGGGCGGCGGCGGCGATCAGCGTCGCCTCCAGCGGACCGGCCTTGCGCGGCATGCCTTTTTCGAGAAAGCGCAGGAGGCCTTTGCGGATCGTGCCGAGCCGGCGCATTGACACCGTCGCGATGGAGCGCGCCAGAGCCCGGTCGCGGGCGTCCAGAACCTGCGGCGCCGCGTCGCCGTCGGGGCCGGGGAAGCGGTCATCGAGCGGCTTCCCGTAGGTCAACGCATCGCTGATCGCCTGCGCCGCAATCCAGCGGGCTACATATCCTGGCGTTGCTTCGGGCGGCGGCGGGCGCTGTGCGCCCACGTTCTTCCGGATCGCGGGACCGGTCGGCCTCAAACTCACCTCTCGCCGAATCGCTTTGGCGATCCTCTTAGCACGTCCCACTGGCGCGTGCGCCTGCCGCGCCCTATGTCTGCGGCTATGAGTGAAGACCTCGAAACGCCCCAGGGTTCCGTTGCGATAAGCACGGATTCCCTAGATCGCAAGCTGACTGGGGCCGCCGCGCGGGCCTTGGCGGAAGCCGAGGCGCGCCGCGCGGCGCAAAAGGCGCAAGCTTCGCGCGAGATCGGCGGGCGCGGCGGCCTCGATCCCGCCCGCTACGGCGATTGGGAGGTGAAGGGCATCGCCTGCGACTTCTGAGCCGCTCAGGGGACCGTGACGACTCAGGGGACCATGACGACCTCAGCGCCGACGCTGACGCGCTCGTAGAGGTCGAGCACATCCTCGTTATACATGCGGATGCAGCCGTAAGATGCGGCGGTGCCGACCGACGCGCGCATCCGGCGCGTCGTGCCGTGGATGGCGACCTCGCTGCGGTCGAGCGTGATGGCGCGCACGCCCATCGGGTTGTTGGGCGCGCCGCCGGGAATGACCCCCGTAAGCTCGGGATGGTCGCGCTTGACCGATGCGGGCGCCTCCCAGGCGGGATCGACATATTTGCCGTCGACGCGGGCGAAGCCGCGCCATTCCTTGCCGCGCTTGGGCACCGCCACGGGATAAGCGATAGCCTCGCCGGGCTCGACGACGAAGAACAGCTTGCGCAAATGCTGGCTGATGACGATGGTGCCCGGCGAATAGCCGGAGGCGAAAGTGGTCAGGGCGCCGGCCGAGGCGGGGCCGGTCAGCACGCCAAGCGCCGCCAAGGCGGCCAGAAACGTTTTCGTCATTGTCGCTCCCCGGGGGACCTGTCGCAAAAATCTAGCAAATCTTCGCCGCCAAGCGCAGCGGCGCCTTGAAACGCGGTGAATCGACGCTCAAAAGGCGAGTCCTCGGGTAGAACGGAAATGCTGACCAACAAGGGCAAGTACGGTCTCAAGGCGATGAGTCATCTGGCGGCGATGCCGCCGGGCCAGCCGGCGCTGGTCGCCGACATCGCCGCGACCAACGCCATCCCGAAAAAGTTTCTCGACGCGATACTCGGCGAATTGCGCACCGCCGGCTTCGTCCATTCCAAGAAGGGGCGCGGCGGCGGCTATGTGCTGGCCCGCTCTCCCGACGTCATCCGCGTCGGCGAGATCGTGCGCGCGCTCGACGGCATGTTGGCCCCCATCGGCTGCGCCAGCAAAGCCTTCTACCGGCGCTGCGACGATTGCGCACCGGACCGGCCCTGCGCCGTGCAGATCGTCATGGCGCGCGCGCGCGACGCCATTTCCTCCGTGCTCGACGCGTGCACGCTGGCGCAGTTGCGCGATCTCGGCGCGCAAGAGTTGGGCGCTCAAGCTTTGGACGCGGCCCTGTCGTGAGCGGCGACGAGGGCGAGGCGCGGCGCGACGACGTGGCGCTTTATGTCGGGCGCAACGGCGGCAGGCTGATGAGATTATATGACGCAACGCGGATCGGCGGCTGGCCGTTCTGCTGGCCAGGCCTCATCGCGCCGCAGGCGTGGTTCCTCTACCGCAAAATGTACCTTTGGGCGGCGCTGGTCACGGCGGCGCCGCTGATGTTCGCCTTCGTGCCGGGGCTCGGCTATCTCGATTGGGGC
>JAJYDD010000563.1 GCA_021777795.1 Pseudomonadota bacterium
CAGATAGAGGCTGAAATCGGATGCCAAGCGCTTGCGGACGAATATATCCTTGATGAGATCGCGATAGCGCGGCCCCATCAAGATTGTGTGATGGCCGATGTCGTCATAGCGGCGATTGACGCCGAAGTACCAGACAAACAGGCCCATCGAATATTGCGCGCGGTCGAGCTTGGCGTCGGTCCAGCGCCGGCGCGCGCTCTCCGGCACGAGATGGCGATACGTCCAGGCGGAATCAGCGTTGGAGACGACGATGTCGGCCTTCAGGCGCTGGCCGTCGGACAACTCGACGCCGGTCGCGGCGCCATTCTCGATGAGGATTTGTTTGACGTCGGCGTTGCAGCGCAGCCGCCCGCCCTGGCCCTCGATCAGGCCGGCGAGGCCCCGCACCAGCGCGCCGACGCCGCCAATCGGCGAATGGACGCCATAGCGATTCTCCAGAAAGGCGATCAGGCAATAGACCGACGAGGCGCGGAAGGGATCGCCGCCGATCAGCAGCGGATGAAAGCTGAACACCGCGCGCAGCCGCTCGTCGCGGAAGTAGCGCGACACCAGGCTGTAAACGCTGCGATAGCTTTGCAGCCGCGCCAGTTGCGGCGCGAGGCGCGCCATGTCGAGGATCGAATCGAAGGCGAAATCGCCGAGCTGCTCGAAGCCGATGCGATAGATCGCCTCGCTCATGGCCAGGAAAGCGTCGAAATGATCGGCCTCGCCGGGGGAGAAGCGCTCGATCTCGGCGCGCATGGCGTCGCGGTCGGCGGAATAGCAGAAGGTCGCGCCGTCGGGGAAGCGGATGCGGTAGAACGGGTTCATCGGCCGCAGGTCTATGTCGTCGCTCATCTTGCGGCCGCACAGGCGCCAAAGCTCCTCAAACAGGAACGGCGCGGTGACGATGGTGGGGCCGGCGTCGAACGAAAAGCCGGCCTCGCGATGCACATAGGCGCGCCCGCCCGGGGCGTCGAGCCGTTCGAGCACCGTCACCCGATAGCCGCGCGCGCCGAGACGGATCGCCGCCGCCAGCCCGCCGAAGCCGGCGCCGATGACGATCGCCAGCGGCTTTGGCGGCGCGTCGCCATTCGATCCGGGGTCGGCAGAAGTAAACATAGGTTGACACTATACGTGTCCAGATGTCGAGATCAAGTGGCTTGATGGCCTTACAATTGCCGGGAACGGATCGCACGCCGCAGCGTTCAGGGAGGGTCGAAATCCGGGAGCTTTCGCATGGCGGATGTGGTCTTTAGCAGGGCGCTGCTGGCGGCGTTCGGTTTTTGCATAGTCGCGGCTTTGCCCGCCGACGCCAATCCGCCTGACACGCAGACCCCGG
This sequence comes from Pseudomonadota bacterium, assembly GCA_021777795.1. Taxonomy (GTDB): domain Bacteria; phylum Pseudomonadota; class Alphaproteobacteria; order Rhizobiales; family Beijerinckiaceae; genus Roseiarcus. Next base: position 1,322 of record JAJYDD010000563.1, read on the forward strand.
CGCCGACGCCCTTCGCCGCGATGACGCCCGCCAGCGCGCCTTCGCCGCAGGCCAGCGGCCTCAGCGCCCCGCCGGCGCCTTCGCCGAGCGGCGAGGCAGTTCCCGTGAAGGCGGCGAACGACGCCCTCGTCCAGCGCGGCTATTATCTGATGCGCGCGGCCGATTGCATGTCCTGCCACACCAATCCCAAAGGCGGAACGCCGTTCGCCGGCGGCCTCAAAATGGATACGCCCTTCGGCCCGATTTATACCCCCAACATCACGCCCGACAAGGCGACGGGAATCGGCGCCTATTCCGACGACGATTTCTGGCGCGTGATCCATGAGGGCATCCGCAAGGACGGCGCCTATCTCTATCCGGTGATGCCGTTTCCCTGGTACACCAACATGACGAGACAGGATGCGATGGCCATCAAGGCCTATCTGTTCTCGCTCAAGCCCGTTCATGCCGAAGACAAGCCGCCGGGCTTTCCGTTCCCGTTCAACATTCGCGAATCCTTGCTGACGTGGCGCACGCTGTTCTTCAAGGAAGGCAAGCCGCCGCAGAGCGCGCCGAAGGACGGGATCGCGCGCGGCGAATATCTCGTCGAGGCCCTGGGACATTGCGGCGAATGTCACAACAGGCACAAGCTGCTCGGAAATTCGATCTGGGACGGCAAGTTCCAGGGCGGCGACATCGAGGGTTGGTACGCGCCCAACATCACCTCCGACGGCCGCCAGGGCGTCGGCGCCTGGAGCGTCGATCAGATCGCCCGGTTCCTGAAGGCGGGCATTGCGCCCCATAGCGGCGTCGCGCTGGGGCCGATGGCGGAAACCATCGACTACAGTCTGCGCTATCTCAAGGACGACGACCTCAAGGCGATGGCCGAATACATCAAGAGCATCAAGCCGAAAGAGACCTACGCCAATTCCGCCGGCGGGTTGTCTAAGCCAGGCGCGCCGGGCGAAGATCTCTACCAGGCCCATTGCGCGTCGTGTCATGGCCTCAAAGGCGAGGGCGTTCGCGGTCACGTTCCGGCGCTGGCCCATAATGGCGCGGTGCAGGCCGGCGAACCCGAGGACGTCATCCGCGTCGTGCTCGGCGGTCTGACTCCGAAGAAAGGCTTGGGGCCGATGCCCGCGATCGGCGCCGATCTCCCCGACTCCGACATCGCCCGCATCGTCGATTACGTGCGCAACAATTTCGGCAACGCTGCGCCGGCCGCGACCAAGCCGTCGAGGATCGCCGAGTTGCGCGCCAAGACCCACACGCCGATGCTCGCCGAAAAAAGCGCCGATTGCGACGCGCCGCAGACCTCACAAGTCAAGGCGCTGGTCGCCGACGGCGAGATCGACAAACTGGCCAAGGGCGATCCGGTCGATCTGTTGCCGCGAATCGACGCGCTGACGACGAAGCTCGCGCCGACCAATCCCTTGCAGGTCGATGCTTATGTCGCCGATCTCACCGGCGCCTATTGCAAGGCCCTGTTCACCGCCGCGCCCGTCGCGGAGCCGGCCCGCGCCGACAAACTCGGCCGCTTCGCCGCGCTCGCCTATAGCCGCATGGATTCGAAGCTGGGGCAATGACGGAAGCGCGCCCTCACGCCGCGATGAGGCCGGCGCGACCCGCCGCCGCGCGGATGAGCGCG
>JAJYDD010000564.1 GCA_021777795.1 Pseudomonadota bacterium
GCTCTTCAAGTCGACGAGAGTCGGGAAAGTTCACGCTGACTTGGGATTAATCGTAATCTCTTGGCAACTGCTTTGGCAGCATTTCTCGTCACCAACAGCAATTCAATCCACGAGATGGAACGGGACGTACATTGGCTTCCCTAGCCAGATGTCGGCCTTAGCGCTCTAATCGGCCGCCGGGCTTACTTCCGCTCCCCGCCCATGGACTAAACCGCTTCGCGGTAGCGGCGGCGAGACGCGGCGAGAGTCGTGAAGGTGCAAATCCTGACGCGCCGAGGCTGACCTGTCTCAAAATCATGGGGTTCAACCCCGTGCGAGACAGGAGCTTTCGCCATGATCGACAAGCCCATCAGCCCGTTGCGCCAGCGCATGATCGAGGATATGACCTCGCGCCGCTTCAAGGAGTGCACTCAGAAGGATTACCTCCGCCACGTGCGGAACCTCGCGGTCTTTCTCGGCCGCTCGCCGGACACCGCCACGGCTGAGGACGTTCGGCTCTTTCAGTTGCATATGGCCAAACAGCAGATCGGCGCGGCAACGCTTAAAGCGACCGTGTCTGGGTTGCGCTTCTTCTTCAACGTCACGCTCGATCGGCCGGAGCTCGGTCGGCATCTCGCCACGGTGCATCAACCGCGCAAGGCGCCGGTGGTGTTGAACCAGGAAGAGATGGTCCGCCTGCTCGACGCCGCGCCCGGCCTGAAGTACAAGGCCGCGTTCGGCGTCGCCTATGGCGCGGGCTTGCGCGTCTCCGAGGTCGTGGCGCTGAAGGTGTCCGACATCGACAGCAAGCGCATGACCCTGCGCGTCGAACAGGGCAAGGGCCAGCGCGACCGCTATGTCATGCTGTCGCCGCAACTGCTGGAATGGCTGCGGGACTGGTGGCGGGCGGCGCGGCCACAGGCCTGGCTGTTTCCCGGCCAGAACCCGGTCAACCCGATGTCGGCGCGCCAGTTGAGCCGCGTCGTGCGCGAAACGGCGCGAACGGCCGGCATCGCCAAGCGCGTTTCGCCCCACACCCTGCGGCACAGCTTCGCCACCCACCTGCTCGAACAGGGCGTCGACATCCGCGTGATCCAGGTGATGCTCGGACACGCCAAGCTGGAAACGACCGCGCTCTACACCCGCGTCGCCGTCAACACGATCCGCGACGTCACCAGTCCCTTGGATAAGCTCACCGCCAATCTTGCCGGGCGCGCGCCGCCCGCCTGACGCGCCCCACATGGCGCGGCCTCACATCGAGGTCGCCGACATTTTTCACGCCCATGGCGCGGCCTGGCGCAAGGCCAACGCCGGCCATGTCAGTCTCGCCCAATTGAAGGCGATGTCGGCGATCGAACATTGCCGCACTGCCGCGCTCGGCGGCCATGTCGAGCGCTGCCAGGACTGCGCGCACACGCGCATCGCCTACAACTCCTGTCGCAATCGCCATTGTCCCAAGTGTCAGGCCGCCGCCGCCCGACAATGGCTGGAGGACCGCGAAGCCGACCTGCTGCCGGTCTCCTACTACCACGTCGTCTTCACCGTGCCGGCCGCGATCGCGCAGATCGCGTTCCACAACAAGGCCGCCGTCTACGATCTGCTGTTCAAGGCGGCGGCCGAGACGCTGACGACCATCGCCGCCGATCCCAAGCATCTCGGCGCCCGCATCGGCCTCACCGCCGTGCTGCACACCTGGGGTTCGGCGCTGACCCATCATCCCCATGTCCACATCATCGTTCCCGGCGGCGGCCTGTCGCCGGACGAGTCGCGCTGGATCGCCTGCAAGAACGGCTTCTTCCTCTCGGTGCGGGTCCTCTCGCGCCTGTTCCGACGGCTGTTCCTCGAAGGCCTCGCCGCGCTCCACGCCGCCGGTCGCCTGGTCTTCTTCGGCGATCTGGCGCCGCTCTCCGACAAAGGCGCCTTCGCCGCAGCCCTTGCGCCGCTACGCCGCTCGGAATGGGTCGTCTACGCCAAGCGGCCCTTCGCCGGGCCGAAGGCCGTGCTCGCCTATCTGTCGCGCTACACCCACCGGGTCGCCATCTCCAACTCTCGTCTTCTGGCCCTCGACGACAAGGGCGTCACCTTCAAATGGAAGGACTATCGGATCAAGGAAGGCGACCGGACCAAGACCATGACGCTCAACGCCGCCGAGTTTATTCGCCGGTTCCTCATGCATGTGCTGCCGAACGGATTCCACCGCATCCGCCATTACGGCCTGTTCGCCAGCGCCGTGCGCGCCCGCAACATTGAGCGCATCCGCGCGCTGTTTCCCGGCGCTGAGACCTCGCCACCACAACAGACCAAGCCGGATGACGGCGCCGCTTCCGTTGACGAAGCGCGCAAATGCCCCTGTTGCGGCGGCCGGATGATCATCATCGACACGTTCGACGGCGTGCGCCCCGCGCGACCGGCCTCGCCCCCTCGGATCAGGATCGACACCTCATGACCATCCCGACGCCGCTTTTTGCTATGCAAATCCAAGCGCCTTCGCCGCCGACTTCGCACCGGCGCTGCGGCGCCGCACCCATCAGTCCCTCACAGACAACTCTCGTCCGCTCGAAATCCGTCCAAACCGACGCCGTGTTCGCTCACCCAGGCCCGCCATGGTGCCAGGACCCGGAAAACATCAGCGTCGCAGCTATGATCAGAGCGCGCCTCGACCTGACCGCCATCTTCAAATCCCCATAGCGATCCCCGCGGCAACCGGAGCCCTTCCGTCCCGCGGTTTCCTCCAAGGGAGGCTTTCGGGCGCCGGCCCCGCCGGCGCAGCCCGATCCCTCGTGTTGGGGCCGACGACCGAAACCCTTCACCGTAAGAGCCGGTGACGACGTGCCGAAGCCTAGGCGCTTCAATTCATCCGCTGGAGGCTCGGCGGGGCGTAGATTTTGGATTGGCGGCAAAGGCTTCGCGGGCTTTCCGCCGTTCTTGTCCTACGAAGGCCGCACGCGGAGCGATGGCGGGCGGCGC
>JAJYDD010000052.1 GCA_021777795.1 Pseudomonadota bacterium
GCCCGTCTTATCGCCCCGGAACAATCCCGTTCGAGGCGTGTTCTAAGAAACATCCTTACCAGGAGAGGGCGCTACCATGAATAGGCATTGGATCACGGGCTCGGCGGCGGCTTTTACTATTGCCGCTTTCATGTCGGGCGGCGCGGCGCAAGCCGCGATGTCTCCGGCTGTTCATAACGATACTTCGATGGTGCAGCGCGTGGACTGCGCGGTAGGCTTTCATCTCGGCCCCGCCGGCGCCTGCATTCTCGGGACCGAGGACCCGCCGCGTGAGAGGGTGATCGAGCGCCGCGCCACCAACGACGGCTGCGATAGCAAGACCGTCCACCGCAGCGACGGCATGGGCAACAGCGAAACCCGCACCAAAACCAACTGCGATTGAGCGAGAGGGCCGCTTCGGCGGCCCTTTTCGCGCGGGTTCAGCCTGCGGAAGTCGTCAGCGCCAGCGCGTGCAATTCGCCGCCCATGCGGCCCTTCAGCGCGCCATAAACAAGCTGGTGCTGCTTGACCTTGGACAGCCCGGCGAAGCTCGGGCTCACCACCACAGCCTCGTAATGATCCCCGTCGTCGGCCAGGGCGCGCACTTCGATGCGCGCGTCGGGCAGGGCTTCGCGGATCATGCGTTCGATTTCGGCGCGCGGCATCGGCATCAGTTCGTCTCCGGTTCGGCCTCGGCGGCCTGCAATTTGGCGATCACGTCCTTGGCCGGCTCATGCGAGGGGATGGCGACGCCGCCCGTCATATAGATGGTGCATTTGGCGGAGTCCGTCGCGCCGATCGCGATCACCGCGTCGGGGCGCACGTAGTTGAAGCCGGCCAGAGCCTTGATCGCCACCAGTTTCAAATTTCGGCTCCCATCAACGTCGGCAGGAAGCCTTCGCGCGCCTGAGCCAGTTGCGCCAGCGGAATCGGCGCCTCGCCGGCGAAAATCAACTCAGCGCCGCTGGTGACGCCGATGCGCGCCGTCGCAATCCCCGCCGCCGTCGCCTCCGCAACAATGCGGGTCGCTTCCTCTGGCGCCGCCGTAACGACATAGCGCGCCTGATCCTCGCCGAAGGCCCAGGCGAGGCCCTGCGCCGCGACCTGCGCGCCTAGCCCGCCCGCGACCGCCATTTCCGCCAGCGCCACCGCGACGCCGCCGTCGGAGACGTCATGCACGGCGCCGACGCGGCCGGAAGCGATCAGGCCCGAGACGAACTCGCCGTTGCGCCGCTCGGCGACGAGATCCACGGGCGGCGGCGCACCGTCCTCGCGCCCGCAGCAGACGGAAGCGTAAGCCGAGCAGCCGAGCCAGCCCGGGGCGCCGCCGATCAACAGGATGTCCTCGCCCGCCGCCTTGAAGGCGATGGAGGCGGTCTTGGTCACATCGGCGACGAGGCCGACGCCGCCGATGGCGGGCGTCGGCAGGATGCCGCGCCCCATCGTCTCGTTGTAGAGCGACACATTGCCGGAAACGATGGGAAAATCCAGCGCCCGCGCCGCCTCGCCAATGCCCTGGATGCAGCCGACGAGCTGGCCCATCGCCTCGGGTTTTTCGGGGTTGCCGAAATTGAGATTGTCGGTCAAAGCCAGAGGCTTGGCGCCGACGGCTATGAGATTGCGCCAAGCCTCGGCGACCGCCTGTTTGCCGCCCTCGAAAGGGTCGGCTTCGCAATAAACCTCGTTGACGTCTGTCGTCAGGGCCAGCCCCTTCGGCCCGTCGCCGAGCCGGATCACGGCCGCGTCGCCGCCGGGGCCCTGCACGGTGTTGCCCAGGATCAGCGAATCATACTGCTCGTAGACCCAGCGCCGGGAACTTAAGCCCGGCGAGGCCAGCAGCCGCAGCAGCGCCTCGCCGATCGAATTCACTTGCGCCAGTTCCTCCGCCGCAAGGATCGGCCGCTTGGGTGTCGCGACCCAGGGGCGGTCATAGAGCGGCGCCTCGTCGCCGAGTTCCTTGATCGGCAGGTCCGCCTTGACCTCGCCGCCGCGTTTGACCACGAAACGCTTCGTATCGGTGAGCCGGCCGATGACGGCGAATTCGAGCCCCCATTTGCGGAAGATCGCCTCCGCTTCCGCCTGCTTTTCCGGATGCAGAACCATCAGCATCCGTTCCTGGCTTTCCGACAGCATCATCTCGTAAGCCGTCATGCCGGTCTCGCGGCAGGGCACGTGGTCGAGGTCCAGCTCGACGCCGAGATCGCCCTTGGCGCCCATCTCCACCGCCGAGGAGGTGAGCCCGGCCGCGCCCATATCCTGGATCGCCACCACCGCGCCGGAGGCCATCAGTTCCAGACAGGCCTCCAACAGCAGCTTTTCGGCGAAGGGATCGCCAACCTGAACGGTCGGGCGTTTCTCCTCGGCGTCGGCCTCGAAGGCGGCCGAAGCCATCGTCGCGCCGTGGATGCCGTCGCGCCCGGTCTTGGAGCCGAGATAGACGATCGGATTCCCGATGCCCGAGGCCTTGGCGTAAAAAATCGCGTCCGCGCGGGCGACGCCGACGGCCATCGCGTTGACAAGAATGTTACCGTCGTAGCGCGAATGGAACCCGACCGACCCGCCGACGGTTGGAACTCCAAAGGCGTTGCCGTAATGGCCGACGCCCGCCACCACGCCAGAAACGAGATGGGGCGTCTTCGCATGATCGGGCGCGCCGAAACGCAGCAGGTTGAGGCACGCCACCGGCCGCGCGCCCATTGTAAACACGTCGCGCAATATGCCGCCGACCCCAGTCGCCGCGCCCTGATAGGGCTCGATGAAAGACGGGTGGTTGTGGCTCTCCATCTTGAAGACGCAGGCTTCTCCGTCGCCGATGTCGATGACGCCGGCGTTCTCGCCGGGGCCCTGAATCACCCAAGGCGCTTTTGTCGGCAGGCCGCGCAGATGGCGGCGCGACGATTTGTAGGAACAATGCTCGTTCCACATCGCCGAGACGATTCCCAGCTCCGTAAAAGTAGGCGCGCGACCGATCAGAGCGAGGAAGCGCTGATACTCGTCCGGTTTAAGCCCATGCGCGATGGCGAGGGCCTCGTCGACGACGGGGTCTGGCAGCGGCGCGTCTCCTTATCGAAATTCATCCGTCCCATAAGGCAAACGGGGCGGCGCGGGCAAGCGAGACATCAAAGTCACACTACGTCAGCAAATGGCCACAGGCGGCGCATCAAGGCGCAATTAAGGTGGTCATGGCAACAGTGAGCAGGTAAATCGGCCGAACAATGGTCGCCTTCGGGAATCGAACTGTAATGGGGCGAGGGTTATGAATTTCAGATTGACTTCAATTTTGGCCGTTCTGGCGACTGCCCTGGCGCTGGCCGGCTGCGCGCCGCAGGAGCAGATGGTCGGCTTGCGGGCGAGCCTTTCCGGCGACAATGAACTCACCGCCCGCGACAAGAAGATGCTGGCGCTCGCCGACGCCGACGAATGGTCGATCCCGATCACCCGTCACAAGGTAAGCGATCCCACCGGCGAGGCGCCCGGCACCATCGTCATCTACAATAGCCAGAAGCGGCTCTACTTCGTATTGCCACACCATGAGGCGATGGAATATCCCGTCGCCGTCGGCGCTGAGGCTTTCGGCTGGACTGGCCACGCCAAAGTTGGACGTATGCAGGAATGGCCGACCTGGATGCCGACGTCGTCCATCATGTCGCGCTGGCCCGAGTTCAAAGCCTATATCAAGCACGGTCCGCTCGAAGGCCGCTGGGACAACCCGCTCGGCGCGCGCGCCCTCTATCTCTACCAGGGCAACAAGGACACGCTCTACCGCATTCATGGCACGAACGAGCCGTCCGAGATCGGCCAGGCGGTGTCCTCCGGGTGCATCCGCATGCGCGACCTCGACGTGATCGATCTTTACAAGCGCGCCCATATTGGCACGCCGGTCATTGTGCGAAGCTGATTTCAGGGGGCGATGGGGCAGAAAGGCCGGCCGCGCGATGCGCGGCCGGCCTTTTTCTTTGCTGCGAACCGCTCAGACGCGAACCGCTCAGGCGGACATGTCCAGCAGTTCGAAATTGAGATAGCGCGCGCCGCGGCGGATCGCCTCGTAGGAATCCGGCTCCAGCTCCGTCACTTCGACGTCAAGCTCGAACGCTACGGCGGCGAGGCCGATCTCGTGGTACAGCCGCGATAACAGGCGGCTGCGCCCCGCGGGCTTCTCGATGACGTCGGGTATTGCGGTTACATCATGACGCATGACGGTTTCTACTGCACGTGAACGACGAGGCCCGCCGATGGGCCCTTGGGGAAACTTTGAATGAGTTCAGTTAAGGGCGATTTAAGCCTGAGGGTTAACTCGGGCGAAGAATTGGCCAGCGGGTGGCTTAAGGGCGTCCTGTTCGACAAGGACGGGACGCTGATCGATTTCCAACTGACCTGGGGCCCGGCGATCCACGCCGTCATTCACGCGCTCGCTGACGGCGATGCGGGCAAGCTGCGCGCCCAGGCCGAATGTCTGCATTTCGATATCGCGGCGCAACGCTTCCGCCCCACCTCGCCCATCATCGGCGGGGCCACGTCGCAATACGGCATGGATTGGGCGAGGGCGCTCGGCCGCGACGACTTTCTCGCCCTGCGCGCCGAGATCGACGCGCTCGCCGCCGTCCAATGCTTGCACACAATGACGCCGGTCGGCGACCCAGCGGAGGTGCTGGCGGCGCTGCGGGCGATGGGTCTCAAGACCGGCCTCGCCACCAATGACGCCGAGGCCAGCGCCCGCCGTCATCTCGCCCAACTCAAGCTCACGGAAGCGATGGATTTCGTCGCCGGCTACGATTCCGGCCACGGCGCGAAACCCGCGCCCGGCATGATCGAGGCTTTCGCGCGTGAGATTGGCGCCGAGACGCGACAGGTGGCGCTAGTCGGCGATACGCTGCACGATCTCGAATGCGCGCGGGCGGCGGGGGCGATCGCGGTGGCGGTGCTGTCGGGCCTGGCGACGCGCGAGGATCTCGCGCCCCATGCCGATTACGTCATCGCCGACATAGGCGAGTTGCCGGCGCTGGTGGCGGGTTGGGTGCGGCCAGGACAGGCCTAGGGAGTTTCTCTTCAGATGGTTGGATGCGTTGGCTTGTCCCGGCCGTAGAGGCCGGTCCAGGAGGCGCTTGACTGTCATTTAACGGATGTGTTAAATGATGAACATGGATGCGCTCACCCAAACTTTCGGCGCGCTCGCGGACCCGACGCGGCGCGCGATTCTCGCCCGGCTCGCTGCCGGCGAGGCGACAGTCGGCGAACTCGCGGCGCCTTTCGACATGTCCTGGCCGGCGGTTTCGCGGCACCTGAAGGTGCTCGAACAGGCCGGCCTCATCGAGCGCAAGGCGCAGGCGCGCTTCCGCGTCTGCAAGCTGAAGCGCGAGCGGCTCGGCGAAGCAGGCGCGTGGATCGCCGAGGTCAGGGACTTCTGGGAGCAGGGCTTCGACCGGCTCGACGCGCTGCTTCAAACCGAGACGCACGCGAAAGAGGATAAGCCATGAACGTTCAGCCACTGGTGCTCAACCGTCACTTCAAGGCGCCGCCGGAGCGTCTGTTCGCCGCCTTCACTGAGAGGGCGCTCATGCAAAGCTGGTATGGGCCAGAGGGCATGACCGTCCCGAAATGCGAGGTCGACGCGCGGGTCGGCGGCGCCTATCGCGTCGAGATGCACGGGGCCGATGGCGATGTCTCCATCGTGACCGGCGTGTTTCGGGAGATCGAGGCGCCGCGACGGCTGGTTTTCACGTGGGGCTGGCTCAAGGGGGCAGGGCGCAATCCCGAGACCGTCGTCACCCTCACTTTCACGCCACGCGAGGGCGGCACGGATCTCGAACTCGTGCAGACCGGCTTTGCGCAGGAGGAGTTCCACCTCGCTCACGCCGAGGGTTGGCGCTCGGCGCTCAACGCCCTCGAATCGTCGCTCGCCGGGGCGCCCAAGCCGGTGCGCGCCGGCCCCGTGCTGCTCGGCCAGCCGCTTTCCAATTACACGCGCGCGGCGCGCATGGCCCTCGCGGAGAAGGGTGTCGCCTACGAATTCAAAGCGGTGCAGCCGCATTCATCCGAAATGCGCGCCGTCCACCCCTGGGGCCGGATGCCGGGCCTGCAACTGGGCGACCGCACGCTCTACGAGACCAGCGCCATCCTGCGTTTCATCGAGGAAGCCTATCCCGGCCCGGCGCTGATGCCGGCCGATCCGTTCGAGCGGGCGCGCGTCGAACAATGGATCAGCGCCTTCAACGCTTATCTCGACCGCGCTTTCGTGCGCGATTACATCCTTGTCCATCTGTTCCCGAGTGGCGCCGACGGCAAGCCGGACCCAAGCAGGATCGAGGCGGCGCTTCCGGCGCTGCGGCTCGGGCTCTCCATCCTCGATAAGGGTTACGAGGCCGGTGATTATCTCGTCGGCGACCGCCCGACACTCGCCGATATTCTCATCTGCCCGGCTGTGGCTATTCTCGACCGGTTCCCCGAGAGCGCGGACCTGCTTGCCGCCTGCCCGAACGTGCGCCGCGGGCAGGCCGCAATGGCCGCGCGGCCGAGTTTTTCCGCCACGCAGCCTACATGACGACCACTTTCGTCCCGACCCTGACCCGGTTGTAGAGGTCGATGACGTCGTCGTTCATCATCCGGATGCAGCCGGAGGAAACGTTCTGGCCAATCGTCCAGGGCTGGTTGGTGCCGTGGATGCGGTACATCGAGGAGCCGAGATAGAGCGCGCGGGCGCCCAGCGGGTTGCCGACGCCGCCGTCCATGTGGCGCGGCAGTCCCGGCTGTCGCAGCATCATCTCCGGCGGCGGGGTCCAGCCCGGCCATTCCGCCTTGCGCGAGATTCGCTTCACGCCTGCCCAGGCGAAGCCCGGCCGCCCGACGCCGATGCCGTAGCGCAAAGCTCTTCCGTCGCCCTCGACGAGATAGAGATATTTGTTCGGCGTATCGATGACGATGGAGCCGGGCGGCTCGCTGGTCGAATAATCCACCTCCTGCCGGCGGAATTGCGCCGGCGGATCGGCCCGCGTCGGTTCGTCGGAGGCGAGCGCCGCATAGGCGACTCCCGGCGCATTGTAAGCGGCCGAGGGTCGCGGCGCATAGGTCTGGGGATCGTAGCGAACCGGGGCAGGGCGGGCGTAGCGACGCACGGGCGCCGAGCGGGTCGAACCGGTCAGCAGATATTCGATGAAGCCGCCGCCGAGATTGTCTTGCGCGAGACTGTCTTGCGCGAAATTGTCTTGCGGCTGCGCCTCCGCGTGGGGATGGACGCCGGGGATGACGCGGGGATAATCCTGCGCGAGGGCGGGATTTTGGGCAAGGACGAGGCTGAGCCCGACGGCCGATAAGGCGAGAACGCGCCGCATGTAACGCTCCTGACGCTGTCGCCCGCCAGCCGCTCGCGCGCCGGCAGGGCGGAGGCGAGGATACGCTCAGATGCCCGGCGTTAAACACGATTCGCCCCGCATGGTTGGCGGGGCGTTGAGGGACGCGGTTAAGGCGGGGTGAAGCGCGGCGTCTTAGCGGCCGAGGCCGTTGAGCGGGTTCTCTTCGTCCCAGCCGTAAGTCAGCGTCTCGAAGCGCATTGCGCGGGCGTCGATCATGAGGAGCTTGCCGACGAGGCCTTCGTCCCCCTCCGCGAAGCCGCCGACGATCTCGCGAATGGCCTCCATCGCCATCATCGCCCCGACCATGCCGGCGAGCGCGCCGAGGACGCCGGCTTCGGCGCAGGTGGGAATCGTCCCCGGCGGCGGCGCCTCGGGGAACAGGCAGCGATAGGTCGGATTCGGCCGCCCGTCGGCGGCTTTCGCGTGCGGCTTCAACGTCGTCAGCGTCGCGTCGAACTGGCCGAGCGCGGCGGTCACCAGGGTCACACGCTCGTGGAAAGCCGCGTCGGAGACCGCGTAGCGGGTGGCGAAATTGTCGGAGCCGTCGAGCGCGACATTTGCGCCGCGCAGCAACGCGCGGGCGTTGTCCGGCGCTAGGCGAGCGCGCACGGTCTCTACGTTCACATTCGGGTTGAGGCGCGCGATCGCTTGCGCCGCGCTGTCGGTCTTGGCCCGGCCGATGTCCGGGGTGCCGTGCAGCACCTGCCGGTGGAGGTTGGAGAGCGAGACCTCGTCGTCGTCGATGACGACGAGGCTCCCGACTCCGGCGCCGGCGAGATATTGCAGGGCAGGGGAACCGAGGCCGCCGGCGCCGAGGACGACGACGCGCGCCGCCTTCAGCTTCTGCTGTCCCGGGCCGCCGACGTCGCGCAGGATGATCTGCCGAGCGTAGCGCTCGATCTCCTCGGCGCTGAGCTTCACTCCGCCGCCCGCACCGGCAGCGGCTGCAAGGCGCGCTCTTCGTTGAGCAGGTCCGCCACCAGGAACGCGATCTCGATCGCCTGCTCGGCGTTGAGGCGGGGATCGCAATAAGTGTGGTAGCGGTCGTGCAGGTCTTCCTCGCTGATGACGCGCGCCCCGCCCGTGCACTCGGTGACGTTCTTGCCGGTCATCTCCAGATGCACGCCGCCGGCGTAAGTCCCCTCGGCCTTGTGGACGGCGAAGAACTGCTTGATCTCGGCGGCGATGCGCTCGGTTGGCCGGGTCTTGTAGCCGGTCGAGGTCTTGATCGTGTTGCCGTGCATGGGGTCGCAAACCCACAGCGGCAGCCGACCTTCGCGCTGGATCGCCCGCACCAGCCCCGGCAGGTGCGCCTCGACCTTGTCGGCGCCGAAGCGGGTGATGAGGGTCAGCCGGCCGGGCTCACGCTCGGGGTCGAGCGTTTCGCAAAGCCGCAAAAGGTCGTCCGGCTGCAACGACGGGCCGCACTTGAGGCCGATGGGATTGCGGATGCCGCGCGCATATTCGACATGCGCGCCGCCGAGCTGGCGGGTGCGGTCGCCGATCCACAGCATATGGCCGGAGGTGGCGTAGAATTCCCCCGAGGTCGAATCGAGCCGCGTCATCGCCTGCTCGTAGCCGAGCAGCAGCGCCTCGTGCGAGGTGTAGAACTCGGTCTGCCGCAATTCCGGATGCGCTTCCGGGTCGAGCCCGATGGCGCGCATGAAGCCCAGCGTCTGGGTGATGCGGTCGGCCAGTTCCTGATAGCGCCCGGATTGCGGGCTGTCCTTGACGAAGCCCAGCATCCAGCGATGCACGTTCTCCAGATTGGCGTAGCCGCCGGTGGCGAAAGCGCGCAGCAGGTTGAGCGTCGCCGCCGATTGGCGAAACGCCTCCAATTGCCGGCGCGGATCGGGGACGCGAGACTCCCGCGTGAAGCCGATGTCGTTGACGATGTCGCCGCGATAGGCCGGCAGCGTCACGCCCTCGACGGTCTCGTTGTCGGACGAGCGCGGCTTGGCGAACTGCCCGGCGACGCGGCCGACTTTCACGATCGGCGAGGCCGCCGCGAAAGTCATCACCACGGCCATTTGCAGGAACACGCGGAAGAAATCGCGGATATTGTCGGCCGAGTGCTCGCCAAAACTCTCGGCGCAATCGCCGCCTTGCAAAAGAAACGCCTGCCCCTTCTGAGCGGCGCCGAGCGCGCGCTTCAGCTTGCGCGCCTCGCCGGCGAAAACGAGCGGCGGATAGCCGGCGAGCTGGCGCTCGACCTCGGCGAGCGCGGCGGCGTCGGGATAAGCGGGCGCTTGCGCTACCGGCTTCATCCTCCAACTTTCCGGGCTCCAACGATTTTGCGACATGATTTCCTCGTGCGCGGCGCTTCCCTGCGCCAAGCCGCGCTCCTATAATGCAGGATCGCGCGGAAGGCGAGCGGGCGGGTCGGCCTTCGAATTGCCGAATTCCGCCGCCAACGCAAAGTTAACGCTATGGCGCTAACCTGATGGTCCGGCGCTGTCGCGAGATCTTGGGGACCAGACGCCATGAACGCAGCCAAAGCTGGCAAATTGGGCGCCGCCGTCGCGGCGCTGAGCCTCTGCCTCGCAGCCGCCCCTGCGCAGGCGGGAGACGACGGGCAGGCCTCGATCATCTCGGGCCTTGCGCACACTTTCGGGCTCGCCAAAAACGAGGACCCCGACATCGATTATCGAGAGCGCAGCCGCCTCGTGCTTCCGCCAAAGATCACACTGCCGCCGCCGGGCCGCTCGCAGACGGCCCTCGATCCCGCCTGGCCGACCAATGTCGAGGCGGTGCGCGCGCGCAACGTGAAGAAGCTGGAGGACGCCGGCCCGTCCGCACGCGACATCGCCAACGATCATTACGTGCTGCTTCCGCCGGGAACGACGGACGTGAAGGTCACCACCTCCGGCTTCAACCGCCACGGCCAAACGTGCCGCATCCCCGATCCGAAGACGGGCCTTTGCCCCGAGCAGCCGCGCGGCCCGGCGATAGACTGGAATCCGCTGACCTGGATCGGCGTCGAGCAGAAGCCGAAGGTGACGCTGGGACCGGAGCCGGAGCGAGAGAGCCTCGTCGATCCGCCGAAGGGCTATCGCACGCCGGCCGAAGGCGTCGGCGTCAAGATCAAAAACTGAAGGCGGCCCGCCCGGCGACAAGCGCCGGGCGGCGCTTGCTCAGAACGGCGCCTTTCCGAGCGGCAGGCCGTTGACCTTCATCACGTGATCGGCGCCTAGCGAGCAAACCCACACCAGCGCCCCGTCGGGGCCGGGTTTGCTGAGGCCCTTGGCCATGACCATCACCGGCGTCAGCTTCTGGGCCGCGTTCTCTCCGAGACCTTCCACGGCCTTGGTGGTCTTGTCGAAATTGCGCAGTGTGATGGTGATGGAGCCGACCGGTTTCGATTGGTCGATCGTCACCTGTCCCTGGAAGGCCAGATCCAGACTCGGCCCCTCGATGCGTGAGGGTTGGATGTCGATGACGACCGGTCGCGAGCGCGCGAACTTCGCCGAGACCTTGGCGCGGTCGGCCTCGCTGAGCGGCGGGCCGTCGCCGGCGAGCTTGGCGTCGGCCAGCCATTCCTGCACCGCGCCCTCGACGTCGAAACCATGCGCGTTGAAGCCGATCTCGAAGGATGTCGGGATCACCGGCGCATAGATCGCCGGGGCGAGCCCCTCGGGCAACTTGATCGAGCGCGCTGCGAAATGCTGGGAGACGCCGGTCGCGGCGCCGTTGTTGACGAGCCCGACGGCGACCGTCGCGCCCTCGATCGCCACCGGGCCGACCTCGGTCATCACGTCGAGCTTGTCGAGCTTCAGCGATTCCGAGGCGGTCAGGTGGTCGGCGGTGAGCGCGGTGAGGATCGGCTTCAGCGCCTCGAAATCGCGCGCGTAATCGGCGCGGGTGGGATGGGCGACGGCGAATCGCCAGGCGTCGAGCAGCGCGGCAGGCTGGAAATGGGCGAGACTGACGTCTACGGCGCCCGCGCCGCCCTGCGCCGAGACATGCACGGGCTTGCGAGGCCCGCCAGTTGCCGGATCGACCCCCTTGGGGTCGGCGTCCATCACGAAATTGAGCGAATTCAGCGTCTCGTTGACGGTGGTGGTGAGCCCCGAGGCGCCGGTCTTGGTCGAACCGTCGAATTTGAGGCCGCCGAACTCGATGAATTCTTCAACCCCAGGGCCGCGCTCCGTCAGGCTCACCTTGTCGGCGCCGCCGCGTGTCCAGGCGAGCCAGCCGAGCTTGGGGTCAATCAGGGCGGATTGGGTGAGATTGGTAGTCTCCACCCGCACATTGGCCTTGCCGCCCGGCTGCCCCGCCGGAGGCGTTACGGCGCCGCTGATCGGGGGAACCTTGTCCGCCTCGACCCGCCAGCCGCCGTCGTCCTGCTGGGCGACCTTGAATTGCAGCGTCACGGGATCATAGACGATCCCGGCCCCCTTGAGCGTTTGCGTCACCGCCGCCAGATCGACTGACACGAGATAGCTCGATCCCGAAGGCGTGATCTTGATCGTCGGCAGCGCCGCCTTGCCGAGATAGGCGGACAGAAAATCCGCGATGACGCGGGCGCCGGCGTCGTCGGCCGGCTTATCGGCGGCGAAAGCAGAGGCGACAGGCGTCAGCGCCGTCGCTGCGATCAGCGCTCCTGCGGCCAACATGCGGTTCCAACGCGACATAAAGCCTCCCTCGTGCGAATGCGCCCGCTCAAAACCATCGAGCGGGCGCATCGGTGTAGTCTCGACTAAGTCAACGCGCCCTTTCGCGGGCGACGCAATTTACGCCGCCGGCAATGCCGGCGCCGCGGGATGCGGGATCTGGGCGCGCGCGACGCCGGCCTTCACCGCCGCCTGCACCTTCTCGAAGGCGCGCACTTCGATCTGACGCACGCGCTCGCGCGATACGCCGAACTCGGACGACAAGTCCTCCAACGTGATCGGGTCGTCGGCGAGCCGCCGCGCCTCGAAGATGCGGCGCTCGCGCGGGTTCAGAACCGTCAGCGCCTGTCGTAGCGCGCCAAGGCGCGTGTCGGCTTCCTCGCGATCGACGAGGGCGCTTTCCTGACTGGCGCTGTCGTCGACGAGCCAATCCTGCCATTCGCCCTCGCCCTCTTCGCGCAGCGGCGAATTGAGCGAGGCGTCGCCGCTGAGGCGGCGATTCATGTCGATCACCTCCTGCTTCGGCACGCCAAGGCGGGTGGCGATCACGGCGACCTGATCGTCGCGCATGTCGCCTTCGTCGAGGGCGGAGATGCGGCTCTTGGCCTTGCGCAGGTTGAAGAACAGCTTCTTCTGGCTGGCGGTGGTGCCCATCTTCACGAGGCTCCACGAGCGCAAGATATACTCTTGAATCGACGCGCGTATCCACCACATTGCGTATGTGGCGAGCTTGAAGCCCTTGTCGGGCTCGAATCGCCGCACCGCCTGCATCAGTCCGACATTGCCCTCGGAGATGACTTCGCCGATGGGCAGACCATAACCTCGATACCCCATCGCGATTTTGGCGACTAGGCGCAGGTGGGAGGTGACAAGTTTATGGGCGGCGTCGCGATCTTCGTGTTCGCGCCATCGCTTGGCGAGCATGTATTCTTCCTGCGGTTCCAGCATCGGGAACCGCTTGATTTCGGCAAGATACCGGGCAAGGCCAGATTCACCGGCAATGATCGGGAGAGCGGCGGCCATATTGGTTCTCCTAGCGGGCGCCGGATTCAAGGTCCGACGACCGACGCGCGCGCCTCGGGAGGCGTGCATTGCAACATATAGTTCGGTCAACGGTGACCGAAAGAGGGCGTTTTCACGGCCCCAGCCTGCCATTAGATGAAGCTTCGTTCACGAACCGGTAAGCCGGAGCTTCGCCTTCGACATATCCCCTATACGCGCAAGGCCTGGACCAGGTTCATAAAATCCGGCGGCGGCGGACGCTCGAAGAATAGCGGTTGCGCGGTCGCGGGATGCTCGAACCCAAGGGTCTGAGCATGCAAAGCCTGACGATTAAGCGCGGCCAGCGCCGCCTGCGACGCCTCGTCGAGCCGGTTGGCTTTGGTCTTGAAGCCTGCCCCATAGACCGAATCGCCGAGCAGGGGATGCCCGATATGGGCGAGATGGACGCGAATCTGATGCGTGCGGCCGGTCTCCAGCCGACAGCGCACCAGCGTCACCGCGCCCAGCGCCTTCTCGACGCGCCAGTGGGTGACGGCGTGGCGGCCCCGTTCTTCGTCCACCACCGCCATGCGCTCGCGCGAGTGAGCGTGGCGCCCGATGGCGGCGTCGACCACGCCAGCGCTCTGACGCATATCGCCCCAGACCAACGCGGCATATTCGCGCACTAGCGAGCCGGAGCGGCCGTGGTCGGCGAAGAGATCGGCGAGGCCCTGATGGGCGGCGTCGGTCTTGGCCGCGACGATGAGGCCGGAGGTGTCCTTGTCGAGCCGGTGGACGATGCCCGGCCGCTTCACGCCGCCGATGCCGGAAAGCGAGGCGCCGCAATGGCGGATCAGCGCGTTGACCAGCGTGCCGCTGGAATGGCCGGGCGCCGGATGCGTCACCAACCCCGCCGGCTTGTTGACGACGATAAGGTGCTCATCCTCGAACACCACGTCGAGCGGGATGTCCTCGCCTGCGATCTCGGTTTCCTGAGCGGGCGGGGCGTCGAGCGTCACCAGCGCGCCGGGGCCGAGCTTGCGCGCGGGATCGGCGGCGACCACGCCATCGACGCGCACGCAGCCTTCCTCGATCAGCGCCTTCAAGCGCGTGCGCGAAAAGCCCTCGGCGGCCTGGCTGAGGAAACGGTCGAGCCGCCCGCCAGCCTCCGCGCCGACCGGGAACGCGAGAATCACGTCGCCTCGCGGCTGCGGCGGCGGGCGCGCGGCGCGGCGCCTTC
>JAJYDD010000565.1 GCA_021777795.1 Pseudomonadota bacterium
ACACGTAATCCGTCGAGAGCTGGATGATTGGCGCGCCAAGGCCGCGCGCCACTTCTGCGACCAGAGCCGCCCCGTCGCAGTTGATGCGCGTCGCCAGTTCCTCCTCCGCCTCGGCCTTATCGACCGCAGTGTAGGCGGCCGCGTTGACGACGACATCGGCGACTTCGGAATCGAAGGCGGCGCGGATCGAAGCAGGGTCGGCCAGATCAAGCTCCGGCCGGCCGGCCGCCACCACCTCGACGCCCTCCGGCGCGCGCTCCTGGAGCGCGGTCGCGACCTGTCCGTTCTTTCCCGTCACAAGAATACGCATGGTTTCACTCGAACTGCGGGCCAAGATCGGCGAGGCGGGGATGCTTGCGGTCCTTGTCCGACAGCACCGCCCGGGCGAGATCGACGCCCCAGTCGATGCCGAGCGCGGGATCGTCGAAGGCCAGGCCCCGGTCATGCGCCGGCGAATAGACGTTGGTCACCTTGTAGAGCACCTCGCAATCGGGCTCCAACGTGCAAAAGCCGTGCGCGAAGCCGATCGGCACCAGCAACTGGCGCCAGTTATCGGCGGAAAGCTCGACAGCGACATGACGCCCGAAGGTCGGCGAGCCACGACGAAGATCGACCGCGACATCGAGAATCCGGCCGCGCGCCACCCGCACCAGCTTATCCTGCCCGAACGGCGCAAGCTGGAAATGCAGGCCACGGATGACGCCGGTCTCGGCTGAATAGGAATGGTTGTCCTGCACGAATTCGTAATCGAGGCCGGCTTCCGCCCAAGCCTTGCGGCTGTGGACCTCGGAAAAGAAGCCGCGATGATCGCCGAACTTCTTCGGCGTGACGATCTTCACAGCCGGAATGGCGGTATCTTCGACCTGCATGAATCCCTCGATATTAAGCGGATACGCCAAGCCGCTCGCCGCGATAGGCGCCGGAGCGGATCGCCACCCACCACGGCTCGTTGTCGAGATACCAGCGCACGGTCTCGCGCAGGCCGGTCTCGAAATCATGGGCGGGCCGCCAGCCCAGTTCGCGCTCGATCTTGGAAGCGTCGATGGCGTAGCGCGCATCATGGCCGGGGCGATCGACGACATAAGTGATGAGATCGCGCCGCGAGCCCTTGCCCGGCGCCAGTTCGTCGACGAGATCGCAGACCGCATGAACGACGTCGATGTTGCGCCGCTCGGCGCGGCCGCCGATGTTGTAGCTCTCGCCGGGCGTTCCCTTTTCCACCACCCGCAGCAGCGCCTCGGCGTGGTCCTCGACATGCAGCCAGTCGCGCACGTTCTCCCCCTTGCCGTAGACCGGCAGCGGCTTGCCTTCCAGCGCGTTGAGGATCATCAGCGGGATGAGCTTCTCGGGAAAATGATAGGGGCCGTAATTGTTGGAGCAGTTGGTCTGCACGGTCGGCAGCTTGAAGGTGTGGAACCAGGCGCGCACGAGATGGTCGGAGCCCGCCTTGGAGGCCGAATAGGGCGAATTCGGCGCGTAAGCCGTGTCCTCGCGGAAATAGCCTTCCGCGCCCAGCGAGCCGAACACCTCGTCGGTCGAGATGTGGTGGAAACGGAAGACGTCGCGGATGTCCGCCGGCGCCGCCTTCCAATAGGCCAGCGCCGCCTCCAGCATGACGCCTGTGCCCACGACATTGGTGTGGATGAACTCGGCGGGCCCGTCGATGGAGCGATCGACATGGCTCTCGGCGGCCAGATTCATGATCCAGTGCGGGCGGAATTCGGCCAGCGCCTTATCGACCGCCGCGCGATCGCAAATGTCGGCGCGCACAAAGGAAAAGCGGGGATCGTCGGCGACGGGCGCGAGCGAGGCCAGATTGCCGGCGTAGGTGAGCTTGTCGAAGACCAGGACTTCGTGCGGCGTATGGCCGACGATGCGGCGCGCGACCGCCGAGCCGATGAATCCGGCGCCGCCGGTCACGAGAATTCGCATGAGGCCCCGCCCGTTCACATTTCCGCTTCTCCTTAGCCAAGGCGGGCTCCCCCGCCAAGTCCGAGCTTTATGCGATGCATTATACGGTTTCCGCGCGAGGGGCCTGCCGGCTAGACGCTCGGTCGTCCTGCGCGCGGTTCAGTCAGCCGTAACAACCGCCGCCGGCACCCTGAGTAGGACGACAGGCTGGATCGCCAGCGGGAACCTCGGCTTGCCTTCGCCCGTGCCTGGGACGCGTGCAAACGCGGCCTGTCGTGCAAACGCGGCATTGAATTGCCCCCATAATGGTGGCATAAGGAGGTATGGAGAAGAGGCGTCCGACCTACGACCTCGAAGCGATCAAGGCCCCGCTCGGGGCGGTCGAGACGCTTGCGATGACCTCGTCCGCGCTGCGCGACGCCATCGCCTTGGGCTTCGATCGGGCGGAGATTGTCGAGACGATCGGGGGTATCGAACGGCAAATGTTCTACAAGTCGATGACGACCTTCGCCGATCGTCGCGTCTGGCAGGACGTCTAACACGCCCCGGCGCGCGGCATGGGGCTGTATGTAAAGTTCCAGGCCGACATCGTGACCGAATTTACGGTCATGTCGTTCAAGGAGAAACGACCATGGCGGCTTTGAAGACGGACCTGCCCGACACGATGGTCTCTCCGGAAACAGGCGAGACGCTGCGCCGCGGCGTCCGCCCGTTCATCGTCACGTACAAGAACAAGAGCATAACAGTCGAGTTGCCGGGTTATTATCCGGACAACGGCGGCGTTGGCGTCCATGTCGGCGACGACATGGCCGTGACCGATGCCGCATTGCGGACCTTGAAGGAAGACATTGAAGGCATTCCCTCGCCCGCTACAATCAGAAGGGTGCGTGACAAGCTGAAGCTGTCGCAGCGCGAGGCGGGCGGCCTTCTCAAGGTCGGCGAGAATGCCTTCGACAAATATGAGCGGGGCTTGGTCGAGCCGAGCGGTCCGACCAGCCAGCTATTGCGGCTCCTGGACCAACATC
>JAJYDD010000566.1 GCA_021777795.1 Pseudomonadota bacterium
ACGCATCTCCTCCATGCGGATGAGATAGCGATCGTAGCAATCGCCGTTCTTGCCGATGGGGATGTCGAACTCCATCTCCTCGTAGCACTCATAGGGCTGCGACTTGCGCAGATCCCACGCCGCGCCCGAACCGCGCACCATCACGCCCGAGAAACCCCAGGCGAAAGCGTCCTCCAGCGTCACGACGCCGATGTCGACGTTGCGCTGCTTGAAAATGCGGTTGCCGGTCAACAGCGTCTCCAGATCGTCACAGACGCGCTCGAACGGATCGCAGAACGCCCAGATGTCGTCGATGAGCTTGCGCGGCAGGTCCTGATGCACGCCGCCCGGCCGGAAATAGGCCGCATGCATGCGCGAGCCGCTGGCGCGTTCATAGAACACCATCAGCTTCTCGCGCTCCTCGAAGCCCCACAGCGGCGGGGTCAGCGCGCCGACGTCCATCGCCTGCGTCGTCACGTTGAGCAGATGCGAAAGCAACCGGCCGATCTCGGAATAGAGCACGCGAATAAGCTGCGCGCGCCGCGGCACGGTGACGCCGAGCAACCGCTCGACCGCCAGAGCGTAGGCATGCTCTTGGTTCATCGGCGCGCAATAGTCGAGCCGGTCGAGATAGGGCACATTCTGGAGATAGGTGCGCGCCTCCATCAGCTTCTCGGTGCCGCGATGCAGCAGGCCGATATGCGGATCGACGCGCTCGACCACCTCGCCGTCGAGTTCCAGCACCAGGCGCAGCACGCCATGCGCGGCCGGATGCTGCGGGCCGAAGTTGATCGAGAAATTGCGGAGGTTCTGCTCGGTCATGGCTTAAGGCCCCTTCGCCTTCTCATCCCCCGGCAGCGGCGCGCCTTCCCACGGGCTGAGGAAGTCGAAGCGGCGGAACTCCTGCGTGAGTTTCACCGGGTCGTAGCGCACCCGCTTCTCCTCTTCGTCGTAGCGAACCTCGACGAAGCCCGTCATCGGGAAATCCTTGCGCAAGGGATGCCCTTCGAACCCATAGTCGGTGAGGATGCGCCGAAGATCGGGGTGGTCGTCGAACAGAACGCCGAACAGGTCGTAAATCTCGCGCTCGTACCAGTTCGACGCCGGGAACACGGCGACGGCCGAGGGAACGGGCGTCGCCTCGTCGGTCGCCACTTTCACCCGAACGCGCGTGTTCTTGCGCGGCGAGAGCAGTTGATAAACAATCTCGAAGCGCTGCGCCCGCTCGGGATAATCGACGGCGGTGATGTCGGTGAAACAGACGAACTGGCAGCCGGGATCGTCGCGCAGGAACGTAAGCACTTCCCGGATTCGCGCCGCGTCGGCCATCAACGCCAGTTCGCCAAACGCAAAGCTCGCCTCCAAACCCGGAAAGGCGGCTACCGCTTTGTCGGCGACGGATTTCAATAGATCGTCCATGAAGCCCTCGCGCCCGCCTTCACCGCTCGATCGTGCCGGTGCGGCGGATGCGCTTTTGCAGCATCAGCACGCCATAGAGCAGCGCTTCCGCCGTCGGCGGGCAGCCCGGCACGTAGATGTCGACCGGCACGATGCGATCGCAGCCGCGCACCACCGAATAGGAATAGTGGTAATAGCCGCCGCCGTTGGCGCAGGAGCCCATCGAGATGACGTAACGGGGCTCCGGCATCTGATCGTAGACCTTGCGCAAAGCCGGCGCCATCTTGTTGGTCAGCGTGCCGGCGACGATCATCACGTCCGACTGGCGCGGGCTGGCGCGCGGCGCGAAGCCGAACCGCTCCACGTCGTAGCGCGGCATGGAAAGCTGCATCATCTCGACCGCGCAGCAGGCGAGGCCGAAGGTCATCCACATCAGCGAGCCAGTGCGCGCCCATTGGATGAGATCGTCGGTGGCGGCGACGAAGAAGCCTTTGTCGGCGAGTTGGTCGTTTATGGAGCCGAAGTAGGAATCATCGGCGCCGAGCGGCTTGCCGGTTCCAGGGTCGATCAGCCCGCGCGGGGCCGGCGCGAGCATCGGGCTCAATCCCATTCCAGCGCTCCCTTTTTCCACTCGTAGACGAAGCCGACCGTCAACACGGCCAGGAAAACGATCATCGACCAGAAACCGAAATGGCCAATGTCGCGAAACGCCGCGGTCCAGGGAAACAGGAACGCCACTTCGAGATCGAAAATGATGAACAGCAGCGACACGAGATAGAATCGCACGTCGAACTTCATGCGCGCGTCGTCGAAGGGATTGAAGCCGCATTCGTAGGCCGACAGCTTCTCCGTGTCGGGATTGCGATAGGCGACCAGGAACGGCGCGATGAGTAGGGCCGAACAGATGACGCCGCCGATCAGGACGAAAATCACCAGCGGCAAATAGTCGGAAATGAGACTTGGCACTTGGCCTCCGCTTCGTTCGCCGGTCGGCCGGAGAACCGGCTCGCCGTCGTCGCCCTCGCAACCACCTCGGCCAAGATCCGGTCGTGCCCGAAGGCGCGGCGGATCGCCTGTGTCGGCCGGAGTTCCTGGACTTATCGACTCGCCTCGCGCCCGATTTCCCGACCCGCGAGTTCGCGGCAGACGCCTATCGCAGCGCAGCGAGGCATGCAACGGCTAAACGGCTCGGTTTAGCCATTTATCGCCGAACCCTCGCCGCTTTCGCGGACGTTTGCGTCCAACACGCTGGTTTCGCGCAAGTTCTATGAAAGGTTCAAAGGCAGGCGTCGAATTGTCCGGCTGCGAGCATAGTCTGGCGAGAGAGACGGGACTTGAACCCGCGACCTCCGGCGTGACAGGCCGGCGCTCTAACCAACTGAGCTACTCCCCCGCGAGGCACGCGCCGATTAGGGCGCCGAGCTTACTAAGTCAAGCGCCCTCACAGTTTCGCCGACGCCAAACGCCAGCGCCTCATCTCGCGCGCGCTGAGCGCGCGGATGTGGTCGGGCGCCAGTGATTCGGCCTGGATCACGACATCCGGGCTCACCCCCATCT
>JAJYDD010000567.1 GCA_021777795.1 Pseudomonadota bacterium
CACCGGGCCGGATGCGCTCTATACGCCGGCCCATGTCGTGCCCGGGGTCCTAGAATACGCCCCCGATCATTCGACGTTCGCGCCGGTCCTGACAGAGCGGTTTGCCTATCCGACGCAAGCGGAAGCAAACGCCGCCTATCTCCGTATGATCGCGGCCGCGCCGTCGCGAGAGTCGCCTGCCGCATCGATCCGGTTGTTTGGTTGTCAGCCGGGCGCGCTCGACGCCGAAACCGCGCGCGTGAGGCGCTATCGCGGCCCGGTCGTGCTTTGCGCCGTCGATTTTCTAGACCTGGGCGGCCGCCGCTTGCAGCGAGAGGCGGCGAATTTTTTCCACGCCGATGGCGTCTGGACCCTGCAACCCGTCTATCCGCCGCGATCGGCCGTCGCCTGGCGCAACCGCGAAGTCTCGCCGAAGGATTTTTGGGGATGGCTCTCCGGTCGGCCTCGCTACGAATAGCGGAGACCTCGCATGACAGCGGCGGCAAGGGTGGGTTTGAAAAGGCGCTATGTCAGATGTCGTAATGACGCCACGGCGCGCGTTTCCCTTTGTCGCATGATCGTGGTCATTGTTGGCGTCGTCGTGAGCGGGCCTGCGGCGGAAGCCCAGGCGCTGACGCCCGACCCCGGCGCGTGGCGCCCGCTCGCCCACGCCAATTTACAAAAGCCCGCCGCGCGCGATGCAACTTACTTCGACATCTGGAAAGACGCCATCGACGCCAACAACCGGGCCTATCGGACGCGTGGCGATCGACGCGTTTCGCACGCCAACGCGCCGGCGAGCGAGGCGCATTTCGTGATCTGGAGCGCCAAACGCTCCGTTGTTCTCAGCGTGCTCGACACGGCTCTCGGCTGCTCCGAAAAGGTGCGCATCGCGGGCGCCGTCGTCAAGCTTTGCCCGATGCGGATCGCCGTCTACGACGGGCTCAATGTGCGCACCCTCGACGCCGGCCACGGCTGTTTCATCGAACCCGCGTTCGGCGGGACGCTCGATCCGTCCAGGGCCGCCGGCTACGGCGCCTATGACGTGACAAGCCGAACGCTGAAGATTGGCGCCATTGTCGACCACCGCGCCTTTGACGGTTGCTCATTCAATATCCCGCTCCCGCGCGAGTGACCACGGCCGACATCGATCAAACACCGGCGAGACCCATCCCATGAACCGAAGCATGTTTCCCACTCTGGCGTTGACGCTGATCGGCTTCGCGTCGACGGCGTCGGCTCTCGCGGCCGATGCGGACTTCGCCTTCAAGGCCGCCTACCCCAACGTCACGGCCGATCCCGACGGCGTCTGGGACGCAAGCGCCTTTTCCGCCGGCAAAGCGAGCCTCTACGAATACGAACTGCGCACGGCCGGCAACGCTCTCCTCGTGTCGCAGATCTGGAACGGCGACTGCTCCGCTGCGACCTGTCCCACCCGCCTCGTGCAGCTCGAACCCGACGGCCGCCGCACCGTGCTGGTCGACGACATGATGCGACAGGTGATCCCCCCGAACGAGCCGCGCTTCGCTGGCCTGCCGAAGAACGGGCCGCAGGCGGACTTCGCGCGGCGCCCCTTCCGCCTCAGCGCCGACGGCAAAACGCTGATCAATGGCGACTTCCGGTTTTCTATTCGCGCGGGCAAGCCATGATCCGTCTGCGCCCGCTCCGCCGCGCCATCGCGCACGCCGGGGTCGCGCTTGGCCTGTCCGCGACCCTCGCCTTCGCCGGCGAGTCTGCGGCGAACCTTGCCGCCGCCGGCATCCCCGGCAATTGCGCCGACTTCGCCGCCAAGGTCTCTTCCAGCGAGGGAAACTGGAACTCGGTCAACCCCTACGGCTGTCTCGGGGCCTTCCAATTCTGCCCCGGAACTTTTCAGCAATATTACGGCGGCAGCGCCCAGAGCTTTCTTGGCGATCCACAGGCCCAGACCGCCGCCTGGACCCGATACGAACAAAACTCCTGGTCGCAGGCGCAGAGCAACGGCCTGACGTCCCTCGTCGGCCAGCAAGTCTGTTCCGGCGGCCAATGCGCGACCATCGACCAATCGGCCATCCTCATGGCCTGCCAGTTCGGGTGCGGGAAGGGCGGAAAGCTCGCCAACTACGCCGCAAGCGGCAATTGCAACGCCAGCAACGTCAAGGACGGCAATGGCGTCAGCGTGTGCTCGTACCTCATTCGCGGCGCCGGCTACGACGCCTCCTGCTTTACCGGACAGACGTCGACGGTCTGCGCCCAGACGCCGACCGGGCCAGGGGATTTTCCAACCACGAGAGGAATCGCCGCCAATCCGCCGACCGCCTCCGACGCCAGCGTCATCGTCGATGCGAATGGCGTGTAGGCCCGGCCGCATCAGCGGAGGAGCTGAGCAGGATTTCCGAAAAGGGGGCGCCGGATTTTGGACAAAATTCCTGCGAAAACATCTGTCTGTAAGGAGGCGTTCCCTGGCCGGCCGACGAGAGCCTGCTTGGGGAGGTTTTCGGAAGACTGTGGGAAGCCCCCGGAAGCCGCAAGGCGCGTCAGGGCTACTTCGCGGGATCGCGAAGGATGAAAGGGGCAAAAGCGTCGAGCTGCTTGTCGACCGAACCGAGGAGATCGTCGCCGCAATAATGGGCATAGACCAGAGCCCAGAACACGACCTCGTCCGCGCGCCCGCCGAACAGCGCCTTCTGCAATATTCGAGCGATCAAAGTGACCGCACGGGCGTGCTCATATCGACCGTGAAGCGCCTGCGCGACCGCTTGCGCGTCAGAAAAGCGAATCAAAATGCTTGCCTCCAAATAAACTGGGTGCGCCCGTCACGCGGCCGCGTCGAGCGCGCTCTCCGCCAACACCGGTGCGGTGCAGCCGCGCGCCTCATGGATCGTCTCCAGCGTTTCGCGATTGAAGGACATGCGCAGCACAACCCCCTCGTTGCGCCCGATCCCCTTCGGGAATCCCAACGGTCGCGCGAAAAAA
>JAJYDD010000053.1 GCA_021777795.1 Pseudomonadota bacterium
CAGAACCGGCTCGCGCATCTCTATGTCACCGGGCGCGGCGTGCCAAAGGATATGGTGCGCGCGGCGCTATGGAGCGGGCTCGCCCGCGCCGCCGGGCTCAAGGACGACAAGCTCGACAAGGCGATCGGCAAATTGTCGCCGCAGCAGGTGGATCAAGTCAACGAACTGGCGCGGAAGGAAGCGGAGTTCTGAGCGGGCTCACGCCGAACGTTCAGCGGGCGCGAGATCGGCGACCGTCAGCGCCGCGCCGCGCCATTCGAAGCGGTCGCTCGCCAGACCCTGCACCCACAGCCACGGCAGCATGAGGTCGCGCGCGATCGCCGCCGGCAGGAACCAGAGGCCGAGCGGCCAACCCGCGCCCGCCGTCAGCGCCGCCTCGGCGCCATACCAAACGGCCGCCGCGATCAGCGCGCCCATCGCCGGCGAGGCCCCGAATTGCGGCGCTGCGAGCGCGGCGGCGATGACGGCGACGAGGCTCGTCGTCAGCAATTCCGGCAGGAAATAGGGCGCGAAGGTCGCCCGGCGCAGCCGCGCCCAGCGCACTTGGCGCCGCCACACCTCGCCGAGGCTGCGTCGACCGAGCGGCTGCGGGAACGGCCGCTCGACGAGATGGGCGCAAAGCCCGGCGCGGCGCACGATCTTCGTCGCCGCCGCGTCCTCGGCGATCTCGGAGGCGAGCGCCTCGATGCCACCGGCCGCGTCGAGCGTGCGCCGGCGCCAGAGCATCGTCTTGCCCTGCGCGAAGCCGAAGCCCACGGCTTCGGCCGCATATTGCCAGCGCGCCTGATAGGCGTTGAGGAAGGCGCATTCGAGATGCGCCGCGAAGCCTTGCGGGCGCGCGCCGATCGGCGGCGAGCAGACAATGCCGCTGTCGGCGCGCCAGCGCGCCATGAGCCGCGTCAGATAATCTGGCGGCATCAGGACGTTGGAATCGGCGAGCGCGATCCAATCGCGCCGCGTCGCATTCCAGCCCTTGACGATGTTGTTGAGCTTGGGATTGTTGCTGATCGGATGATCGCCGAACAGGATGCGCGCCGGCCGGCCGGGATTGGCGGCGATATGGCGCTTCAGCAGCGCGACGATCGGGTCGGCCTCGCTGACGACGCAGAAAATGATCTCGTAATCGGGATAATCGAGGCGGAAGATCGAGGCCAGGGTCTCCTCGGAGAACGCCTCGACGCCGCGATGCGGCTGCACGATGGCGACCGGGGGCAACGTCCCGGCGAAGGTCGGCGTCGGGGCGCGCCCGGCGCAGCGCCGCCACGCCAGCGTTGCGCTCAACAGATGGACGAGGAGACTGAGAGCGGCGGCGATCGCGACAAGGGTCACTCTGTCTCCAGCGATTCTGGGGCGCGCCGCTTCTTGGCCCGCGCCGGCGACAGTTTGATGAACGCCTTTCACTTAAGCGCTATCGCGCGCGGTGGCGGTTCAATCCGCTTCGGCGATGCGGTAAAGCAAGTTTTCCCCGTTTCAGGAGCGCGCCTTATGTCCGACGCTGAATATGTCCCGCCGAAAGTTTGGGTCTGGAACAAGGAGAGCGGCGGCCGTTTCGCCAATATCAACCGCCCCATAGCCGGCGCCACGCAGGAAAAGCCGCTGCCGGTCGGCCGCCATCCGCTCCAGCTTCATTCGCTGGGCACGCCCAACGGCGTCAAAGTGACGATCATGCTGGAGGAATTGCTGGCTCTCGGCCACACCGGCGCCGAATATGACGCCTGGCTCGTCGACATCTCCAAGGGCGATCAGTTCAGCTCCGGCTTCGTCGAGATCAACCCGAACTCGAAGATCCCGGCGCTCCTCGACCGCAGCGAAAACCCGCCGGTCAGGGTGTTCGAATCGGGCGCGATCCTGATCTATCTCGCCGAGAAGTTCGGCGCCTTCCTGCCGACGCAGCGCGCCCAACGCGCCGAGTGCCTGTCGTGGCTGATGTGGCAGATGGGCTCGGCGCCGTTTCTGGGCGGCGGCTTCGGCCATTTCTACGCCTATGCGCCGACCAAGATCGAATACGCCATCGACCGCTACGCGATGGAGACCAAGCGCCAACTCGACGTGCTCAACCGGCGTTTGGCGGAGACGAAATACATCGCCGGCGACGAATACACGATCGCCGACATGGCGATCTTCCCCTGGTACGGCGGCACGGTGAAGGGCTGGAGCTACGGCGCCGGCGAGTTCCTCAACGTGCAGGAATATGAGCACGTCATCCGCTGGGCCGACATGCTCTTGGAGCGCCCGGCGGTGAAGCGCGGGCGCATGGTCAACCGCGTGCAGGGCGACCCCGCCATGCAACTGCGCGAGCGCCACGAGGCGAGCGATTTCGACACCAAGACGGCTGACAAGGTCGCGCCGCCGGTCTGACGCGCCGAAACTCCCTCCCCCTTGATGGGGGAGGGTTGGGGTGGGGGCGAAGGCAGCAGCGCTTTCGACGCGTCGCCCCCTCCCTAGCCCTCCCCCGCAAGGGGGGACTTGCGTTGTTGCGGCCGAGCCCGCTAGCCAAAAAATCTATTCCCGCGCCGCAACATGTTTCTTGCCTCGGAGGGCGGGCGCGGTTGAGATCGCCTCCGCGCAGGGGGCGGCATGAAAACTTTCGACTATGTCATCGTCGGCGCCGGTTCGGCCGGTTCGGCGCTGGCGAGCCGGCTGAGCGAGGACGGCAAGCATAGCGTGCTGGTGCTGGAATTCGGCGGCTCCGACCGCTCGATCTTCATCCAGATGCCGGCGGCTTTGTCGATCCCGCTCAACATGAAAGCCTATAACTGGGGCTATTGGAGCGAGCCGGAGCCGCAGCTCAACAATCGCCGCATCTCATGCCCGCGCGGCAAGGCGCTCGGCGGCTCCTCCTCGATCAACGGCCTCGTCTATGTGCGCGGCCACGCGCTCGATTTCGACCGCTGGGAGGCGGAAGGCGCGCAGGGCTGGTCCTATGCGAGCGTGCTGCCCTATTTCCGCCGCGCCGAATCGTTTCGCGGCGCGCCCAGCGAATATCGCGGCGGCGATGGGCCGCTGGTCACCACGCCGGGCGTGCGCCGCAATCCGCTGTTCGACGCCTTCATCGAAGCGGGGCGGCAAGCCGGCTATCCCGTCAGCGCCGACTTGAACGGCGCCGAAGGCGAGGGTTTTGGCGGCTTCGACATGACGGTCAAGGACGGCGTGCGCTGGTCGGCCGCCAACGCCTATCTCCGGCCGGCGATGAAGCGGCCGAACCTGGCGGTCGAGACCCATGCGCGGGTGACGAAAGTGCTGTTCGAGGGCAAGCGCGCCGTCGGGGTCGCTTATGAGAAGGGCGGGGCGGCGCAAACCGTGCGCGCGGCGCGCGAGGTGATCCTGGCGGGCGGGGCGATCAACTCGCCGCAACTGCTGAAGCTGTCGGGCGTCGGCCCGGCGGCGGAGTTGCAGGCGCTCGGGGTCCCTGTCGTGCATGATCTCAAAGGCGTCGGCGAGAACCTTCAGGATCATCTGGAATATTATTATCAGGTCGCCTCCAAGCAGCCGATCACGCTTTATCGCCACACCGGCCTGATCGGGCGCGGGCTCGTCGGCTTGCAATGGCTGCTGCGCGGCACGGGGCTCGGCGCCTCGAACCAATTTGAGGCGGGCGCCTTCATCCGCTCGCGCGCCGGGATCGCGCATCCCGACATCCAGTACCATTTCTTGCCGCTCGCCGTGAGCTACGACGGCAATACCTTGGCCACCGAGCACGGCTTCCAGGTCCATGTCGGCTCGCTGCGCTCCCGCAGCCGTGGCCATGTCCGCCTGGCGTCTCCAGATCCGCGCGCGGCGCCGAAGATCGTCTTCAACTACATGAGCGATCCCCACGATTGGACGGAGATGCGCGCCTCGCTGCGGCTGACGCGCGAGATTTTCGCGCAAGCGGCGCTCGCGCCTTATGCCGGCCGCGAGATCCAGCCCGGCGCGGCTTGCCAGAGCGACGCCGAGATCGACGGCTTTCTGCGCGAAAAACTGGAAAGCGCCTATCACCCCTGCGGCGCCTGCAAGATGGGCGCGGCCGACGATCCGATGGCGGTGGTGGACCCGCAAACGCGGGTGATCGGGCTGGAGGGGCTGCGGGTGGTGGATTCCTCGATCATGCCGTCGATCACCAGCGGCAACCTCAATGCGCCGACGATCATGATTGGGGAGAAGGCGGCGGACATGATTTTAGGCCGCGATCCGCTGCCGGCGTCCAACGCGCCGGTGGTGTTGGCGGACGGGTGGCGGGAGCGGCAGAGGTAGGGGCGGGCTGTCATGCCAAGCCGATTTGCCGCAGTTTCTCCAAGCCTGCCGCAAGGTCGTTCATCTGCGCAAGTATACAGGAAGCGTTAGCGTCGAAACCTTCTCGTACGGTCGTTTTGGCGTTGGCGACAAGAGCCGGCCAATCGTCGGGACCATGATAATCCCGCCCCAGCCAAACGGTCGCGAGGAGGGCGCTCAGTTCATCCTGCGCCAGCGACGCCAGTTGCTGTCGCATGGCCAGATAGGCCGGCGAGCGCATGGCCGGCGTGATTTGAAGTCTATCTACGAAAACAACCTCGTTCGGATCGCCGATGCGCGCGTGCGCGCTCAAGGACATGAAGGTTGCGTTCACAATGCCGGACAAACGCTGTACTTCACTCAGAGCGGTGTTAGCGGGCATGGCGAGCGCAACAGTCTTGGCGAGCAGCGCTGGTGCGGGGCCGCCGAGCAGGAAAACGAACGGCCCGTAGCCCTTTTCTTGACACTTTCTCGCGAAAACGACGTCAGCAGTCACCAGCACGCCGCTCCCGAGAGCAACGCTGAGAAAGAAACAATCATAGGCGGAATGGTCGAGAACCTGGGATAAAGCCAGCGCCGCGCTGACGACGCTGCGCGACGCGACAAAATGGTCAATCGCTTCCGGCGTCCGCTGGATCGCCGCTTGGGCCTGCTCACGAGAGATTTCGCCTCGCATCGTCTTCTTGCGCAGGACATGCGCCAGTTCTGGCAGCAAGAGGTCAGGAGCGTAACGCTGTTCCCTTAGATCGAGCAGAGCCAAGGCGTCCGCATGGCCGGGTTCGTCGACGGTCCATTTGACGGCGACCGAAGTGTCGATGACGATCACCGGTCGCGCACTTCGCGCAGCAATTCCACGCTATCCGTATGCGCGGGCCCCGAGGGACTCATGGCAGCGATCTCGTTGAACTTCGTTCTCAGATCGCGGTTCGCCGCGCTTCGCCGCAGCGACTCGCGCAGCCAGCCCTCCGCCTGCTCTTCGACAGAGAGACCGTGAGCTTTCGCGAAAGCCGCCAACTCGCGGACGAGATCGTCATTAATGAAAATCTGGCCCATGCGACGCTCGTCTCAAAGGGAACATGCAAGATAATAACAGAGCGCCAACTCGACTCAAACTTTCCTCGCCACCAATCTCACCACCGCGCTCGCCCCCACATGCAGCGCGCCTTCGCGCATCTCCGCCTCGATCTCCTGCAACAGGTCGATCTCGGCGCCCGCGAAATCCGCGCGCAAATCCTCGGCGCTATAGAGCAGCGCCGCCTCGCGCGGGCCGCCCTTGGCGCCCTCAGCCTGCTTCTCCAACTGCGCCGGCGTGAACGCCTCCAGCACGATGCGCCCGCCCGGTTTCAGCGCCGCCAGCGCGCGTGTGTGCAACAGGCGCCGCTGCGGCGCGGGCAGATGCAGGTAGATCAGGGCGATCACGTCATAGGCCGCGATCGGCCAATCCCACGTCAGGACATCCGCCTGCCGGGCCTCCACGGCCACGCCCCGCGCGGAGGCCAGCCGCCGCGCCTTGGCGACCCCTTCGGCCGAGAGGTCGAGCGTCTCGACCTTCAGCCCGCGCTCGGCGAGGTACACGCCGTTGCGGCCCTCGCCGTCGCCGGGAACCAGCGCCCGGCCGCCGGGCGCATAATCCAGCGAGGCGAGAAAAGCGTTCGGCGCCTCGCCGTAAGCGTAATCGCCGCCGGCATAGCGGCTGTCCCAGAAGGCGGCGTCGGCCATCAGAGATAGGCTCCTGCGATGGCGAGGAAATCGGCGGCTTTCAGGCTCGCCCCGCCGACCAGCGCGCCGTCGACGTTGGGCAATCCCAGCAATTCGCTGGCGTTGCTGGGTTTGACCGAGCCGCCGTAGAGGATGCGTGTGCGCCCCCCCGTCTCTCCGAGGCGTTCGACGAGCAGCGCGCGGATCGCCTCGTGCATTTCGGCGACATCGGCCGCAGTCGGGATGAGCCCGGTGCCTATCGCCCAGACCGGCTCATAGGCGACGACGACGCTGGCCGGCGTCGCGCCGTCGGGCAGAGAACCGCGCAACTGGCCGCTGACCACAGCCAGCGCCTCGCCGGCGTCGCGCTCGGCGCGCGTCTCGCCGACGCAGACGATGGCGGCGAGCCCCGCCCGTACGGCTGCTTCCGCCTTGGCTTTCACGGTCCCGTCGCTCTCGCCATGCGCGGCGCGGCGCTCGGAATGGCCGACGATGACATACGCGCAGCCAGCATCTTTCAGCATTTCGGCGGCAATGTCGCCGGTGAAGGCGCCGTTCGGCTTATCGTGGCAATCCTGGCCGCCGAGGGCGACGGCGCTACCCGTCAAGGCCGAGGCGGCGTGGGCGAGCAGGGTCGCTGGCGGGCAGATCGCGATTTCCGCGACGCCGGCCTCGCCGCGTTCGGCGCCGGCGCGGATGGCGGCGATCTCGCCGAGGCTGGCCTTGATCCCGTTCATCTTCCAGTTTCCCGCCACCAGCGGGCGCACGTCCGGCGTCATCAATTCCTCCCTTTCATTGGCGGGTAACACGGGCCGCCCGCTATGCAAAGCCCGCATCGCCCGTTAGAGAGGCGCGAAGTCAGAGAGAGGCGGAAATGCTCGACGGGATGCGAAAAGCCTCGCAAGGGCCAATCGGCAAAGTGGTGATGGCGGTGCTGATGGGGCTCATCATCGTGAGCTTCGCGGTCTGGGGCGTCGGCGACATGCTGCGCGGCTTCACGCCCGACACGGTCGCCAAGGTCGGCTCGACCAAGATCAGCCAGCAGGAATATTCCAACAAGCTCCAGAGCGAGCTTTACCGCCTGCAACGCCAAATCCGCCAGCCGCTGACGCCGAGCCAAGCGCGCGCGCTCGGGCTCGATGCGCAGGTGCTCGACCGGATGATCGACGAGGCCGCCTTCGACGAGCGCGCCCGCAAGATGGGCCTGGCCATCTCCAACGCCACGATTGCGCAGGCGGTGCGCGACGATCCCGGCCTCAAGGGGCCGGACGGCAAGTTCGACGCGGGCAAGTTCAACGAATATCTGCGCGATTCCGGTCTCACGGAGGCCACTTTCATCGCCCAGCAGCGCGACGTTTACCTGCGCCAGCAACTGCAATATTCGCTGGTCGAGGGGCTGAGCGCGCCCCAGGCGCTGACCCAGGCGCTGCTCGACGCGCAAAACGAGACGCGCGCGATCTCCTATTTCATCCTGCCGGCCGCCGCCGCCGGCGACGTGCCTCCGCCCTCCGAGGCGGTGCTGAAAGCCTATTTCGACGCCCATAAGCTCCAATGGCGCGCGCCCGAATATCGCAGCTTCGACGAACTCGTCGTCACCCCCGCCTCGCTCGCCAAGCCCGACAGCGTCAGCGACGCCGACGCGCGCGCCCAATACGACAAGGACAAGGCGGCCAAATACACCGTGCCCGAAAAGCGCAAGCTGCAACAGATCGTGTTCCCCAGCGAGGCGGAAGCGACGGAAGCGGACGCGAAAATCAAGGCGGGCGCCTCGCTCGACGACATCGCCAAGGCGCGCAAACTCTCCGACGCCGATCTCAACCTCGGCGACGTGACCAAGGCTGGCGTGTTCGACCCCGCGGTGGCCGACGCCGCCTTCGCGCTGCCGCAAGGCGCCGTCTCGACGCCGATCAAGGGCCGGTTCGGCTTCGTTCTGGTCAAGGTGCTGTCGATCACGCCCGGCAGCGTCAAGCCGTTCGACGAGGTCAAGGGCGCAATCAAGCAGGAGATTGCCGCCTCCCGCGCCGTCGATCAGGTGCAGAGCTTGCACGACAAGATCGAGGACGCCAGAGGCAACGGCAAGTCGGTCGCCGAGGCCGCCAAGAGCCTCGGTTTGACGGCGACTGTCTATAACGGCGTCGATCGCGACGGCCTCGACGCCGCCGGCGCCAAAGTGAATGTGCCCGACGACAAGCTGGTGCTGCCGGCGGTGTTCGCCTCCGACGTCGGCGTCGATGACGAGCCGATCGCGACCAAGGACGGCGGCTATGTCTGGTTCTCCGTCACCAAGATCGAGCCCGCCCATGACCGCAGTTTCGCTGAGGTGAAGGACAAGGTCGCCGCCGCCTGGCGCGTCGAGGAGATGGCCAAGCGTCTGGCCGCCGACGCCGCCGAGGCGGTCAAGAAGCTCGACGCCGGCGCCGACATCGCCGATCTCGCCAAAGCCGCCAAGGCCGACGTGAAAACCGCCAAGGACATCCGCCGCGGCGGCGTCGACGGCCTCACGGCGGATGTGACGGCGGCCGTGTTCCAGGTGGGGCCGACCGGCGCCGGCTCGGCTTCGACGCCGCAGGGCCGGCTGGTGTTCAAGGTGACGGCGGACGCCCTCCCGCCGCCCACGCCGGGCGATCCGCAGGTCGCGACGACGCAGGACCGGCTGAAGAGCGAGATGAGTTCGGCGCTGGTCGAGCAATATGTCAATGCTTTGAAGCGCGAACTCGGCGTGTCCGTGGACCGTCGCGTCATGCAGGGCGCCGAGGGCGGCTGATGGACGTCGAGGCCCTCTATGCGCAAGGCCGCGCCTCGGTGCTGACGGCGACCCTGGTCGCCGATCTCGAAACGCCGGTCTCGGCCTATCTCAAGCTCGCGGCCCGCCGCTCGGGCGATATGTTCCTGCTCGAATCGGTGGAGGGCGGCGCGCAGCGCGGCCGTTATTCGATGATCGGGCTCGATCCGGATCTGGTGTTTCGCAGCAACGGGGCCAAGGCCGAGATCAACCGCCGCCCGGCCCAGGATCGCGAAGCTTTCGAGCCGCTCGATAAGCCGCCGCTGGAGGCGCTGCGCGACTTGCTGGCGCAATCGCGCATCGATCTGCCGGCGGATCTGCCACCGATGTCGGCGGGCGTGTTCGGCTATCTCGGCTACGACATGGTGCGCCAGATGGAGCGTCTGGCCCCCGCCAAGCCCGACCCGATCGGCGTGCCGGAAACGCTGATGATCCGCCCGACGGTAATGGTGGTGTTCGACAGCGTGCGCGACGAGATGATCGTCGTCGCCGCCATCCGCCCAGTGGCGGGGGGCAGCGCGCGCGCAGCGCGCGAGGCGGCGCAGGGGCGCATCGACGCCGTGGTGGCGGAGTTGGAGGGGCCGCTCGACCATGCCGCGCCCGCCGTCGATCCGCTGCTGAGCGCGCAGGACGCCGCGTCCAACACCTCCGAGGCGGAATTCTTGCGCATGGTGGCGCGGGCGAAGGATTACATCCGCGCCGGCGACGCCTTCCAGATCGTGCTGTCGCAGCGTTTTACCAGCCGTTTCGACCTGTCGGCGTTCTCGCTCTACCGGGCGCTGCGGCGGGTGAACCCGTCGCCCTATCTGTGCTTTCTGGATTTTGGCGGCTTCCAGATCGTCGTCTCCAGCCCGGAAATCCTGGTGCGCGTGCGCGACGGCCGGGTGACGATCCGCCCCATCGCCGGCACGCGCTGGCGCGGGGCGACGCCGCAGGAGGATGCGCGGCTGGCCGAGGAACTGCTCGCCGACCCCAAGGAGCGCGCCGAGCACCTGATGCTGCTCGATCTCGGCCGCAACGACGTCGGCCGCGTCAGCGAGATCGGCACGGTGAAGGTGACGGATTCTTTCTTCATCGAGCGCTACAGCCACGTCATGCACATCGTCTCCAATGTCGAGGGGCGGCTGGAGCCGGGGCTCGATGCGGTGGACGCGCTCTGCGCCGGCTTTCCGGCGGGCACCGTGTCGGGCGCGCCAAAAGTGCGGGCGATGGAGATCATCGACGAACTGGAGAAGGACAAGCGCGGGATTTACGCCGGCTGCATCGGTTATTTCGCCGCCAACGGCGATATGGACACCTGCATCGTGTTGCGCGCTTCGGTGGTCAAGGATGGCCAGATGCACGTTCAGGCCGGGGCGGGGATCGTCTACGATTCCGATCCGCTGTCGGAGCACCGCGAATGCGTCAACAAGGCGAAAGCCTTGTTCCGCGCCGCCGAGGAGGCGGTGAAGTTCGCCACTCGGGCCAAACGCGGGCAATAAAGCCGGCGCTGCGAAGGAAATCGACTGACGCATGGGATGGGCTTTGAAAGCCGGACTATTCGCGGTTAAGAACCGTGAACGTCCCTCCGTCTCATCGTTTGACCATCTCCCGCAGGGTTGCGCCCGATGTTGTCCGATTTCGGCAAGTGGCTATTCGATTACTCCGGTCTCACTCCGCATGGGTTCTGCCTGCTCTGGGAACCGGGGCTGATCTGGACTTACGCCCTGTCGGACAGCGCCATCGCGCTCGCCTATTTTTCCATCCCGGCCATGCTGCTCGTGGTGGCGCGGCGACGGCGCGATCTCGTGTTTCGGCCGTTGCTGGGATTGTTCGCCGCCTTCATCCTGCTTTGTGGAGCGACGCATTGGCTCGATGTCGTGACATTGTGGGCGCCTGTCTATGGCTTCGAGGCCTTCGTCAAGGCGCTTACCGCCAGCGTTTCGCTCGTCACGGCTTTCGTGCTGTGGTGGCTGCTGCCGCAGATGCTGGCGCTGCCCTCGCCCTCCCAGATGCGCGAGGCCAATCTGGCGCTGCTGGCCAGCAAGGAGCAGCTTTTCCAGGCGCAGAAGATGGAGGCTGTCGGCCAGTTGACCGG
Source organism: Pseudomonadota bacterium (assembly GCA_021777795.1). Taxonomy (GTDB): domain Bacteria; phylum Pseudomonadota; class Alphaproteobacteria; order Rhizobiales; family Beijerinckiaceae; genus Roseiarcus. Next base: position 10,809 of record JAJYDD010000053.1, read on the forward strand.
CGGTATCGCGCACGATTTCAACAATCTGCTTCAGATCATCGGCGGCTCGCTGGAAATGCTGGAAAAGCGCGTCGCCGAAGGCCGCGCCGAGGACGGCAAGCGCTACATCGGCGCGATGCGCCAGGCCTCCGACACCGCCAAGCAACTGACCAACCGGCTTCTAGCGTTCTCGCGCCGGCAGGCATTGCAGCCGCGCCGGGTGGAGCCCGATACGCTCGTGCGCGATCTCGTGCAGATGATCCGGCGCACCCTTGATCCCGCCATCCGTATCGAGACCCGATTGGGCGATGGCCGCTGGGACGCCCATTGCGACCCGCACGAACTCGAAACGGCCGTGCTCAACCTGTCGATCAATGCGCGCGACGCCATGCCCGAGGGCGGCGTTCTGACCATTGCGACAGCGGACCGAACCTTGTCGGAGTCCGATCTGCCCGATCAGGCGTCGCCGGGCAATTATATCGAGATCGCGGTCAGCGACACCGGCGTCGGCATGCCGCCCGAGGTCGTCGAGCGCATCTTCGAGCCGTTCTTTACGACGAAACCCACGGGTCAAGGCACAGGGCTGGGTCTGTCGCAGGTTTACGGCTTCGTGCGCCAGTCGGGCGGGGCGGTGAAGGTCGATAGCAAGCTGGGCGAGGGGACGACGGTGCGCCTTTATCTGCCGGGCGTCGAGCGCGTCGCCGAAGCCGAGACGGATGAGGCCACGCCCGCGGCGCCGTTCGCCAAAAGGCTTCCCGGCCGAAACATCCTGCTCGTCGAGGACCAGGCGCCTGTTCGCCGACAAATTCTGGAAGTGCTGGAGGAAATGGGTTGCGTCGTCACCGAGGCGGGCGATGGACCGGAAGGGATGCGGCGCATTCAATCCGGCGCGGCGTTCGACCTCCTCATCACCGACGTCGGATTGCCGGGCATGAATGGACGCCAACTCGCCGACGCCGCGCGGGAGAGAACGCCGAATCTGCCGGTTCTGCTGCTCACAGGTTATGCGGGCGCCGCCTTTGAAACTTCGCAGATCGGGCCGGGAATGGAGGTGCTGCGCAAGCCTTTCGCGCTCGATGCGCTTTCGAAGCGGGTGGGCGCCATGCTGACAGCGGCCGAGCCCACGCGATAGCGCCGAGCGCGATTGGCGGGGAACCGAGCGAGTTTCCTGTCGTTGAGTTTGCTGCGCGGCGCCTCGGCCGCGCGAGTCTCCCGCCTCACGCAAACTCAAAGGGAAAACCGATGTTTCTACATCGCAAAGAGCTGATTCAGCCCGTCAACGTCGGCACGCCGAATCCCCGCTTCGGGCAATATCTGCTCGAACAATTTGGCGGAGCGACCGGCGAACTGACCGCCGCGCTGCAATATTGGGTGCAATCTTTTCATGTCGAGGACGCCGGCATCCGCGACATGCTGCAAGACATCGCCATCGAGGAGTTCAGCCATCTCGAAATGGTCGGCAAGCTGATCGCCCAGCACACCAGCAAGATCGATCAGACCTCCGTCTTCGACGCGCCGCTGTTCAAGCTGAAAGGCGGCGGCCCGCATTTCCTCGACAGCCAGGGCAGCCATTGGACAGCCGCCTATATCCAGGAGGGCGGCAATGTCGTGCGCGACCTGCGGGCGAACATCTCCTCCGAGGCCGGCGCCCGCCAGACCTATGAAGCGCTCATCAACGCTTGCGAAGACGAGGGCACCAAGAAGACGCTGCAACACCTGCTCACGCGCGAGATCACCCACGCCAACATGTTCATGAAGGCGCTCGACGGGATGGGGAAACTGGACGACCCCTATTTCGGCAACATCCCGCCCGACGAGACTGTCAAGCTGGTGTTCAATCTGTCGAAGGGCGAGGACGCGCGCGGCCCCTGGAACGAGGAGCCGAACTTCGAGTATGTCGCCAACCCGGAGCCCAAGGGCGGCATGCCCCCGGCGCCGATCAACCCCGATGACGAAGGCCACGCGGCCAGGGGCGGCGGGAAGCCGCGCAAGACCCGCTAAGGCCGCCCTCCGCTATCCGAGTTGGTGCGCGAGGAAGAAACGGACCATCTCGCGGCTCGCGTCGGGGCCGCTGGGATCGGTGAAGGTTCCGTTCGCGCTTCCGCCGGACCAGGCGTGGCCGGCGCCATGCAGTTCCCAATGTTCCAGCACATGCGCGCCAGCAGGGCCGATATGGTCGGTGCGGGTGTAAGCCCTGCCGGCCGGCGTCGCGCCGCGCGTCACCGCTTCCGTCAGGCCTGCGAGGCTGGCTTGAGCGATGACCTGACGGCCGTTGGCGGGCTTGACGGTCGTATCCGCGTCGCCGTGGAATACGATCGTCGGCACGTTGGAGCCGTCGGGGCGCGGCGCAACCGCGCCCGCGCCGCTCATCGCGGCGAAGGCCGAGGGCATGTCGCGCGCGGCGCCACAGGCCAGCCCCGAATGGACGCCGACAGCCGCGAACACATCGGGATGCGTCGCCGCTAGGATCGCCGCCGCCGCGCCGCCGGCCGAGAGACCCGCGACATAGACGCGCGAGGCGTCGGCGCCGAAGGCGGCGACGACTTCGAGCGCGATGCCCGCCAGCAGCGAAGGCTCGCCGCCTTCGCGCCTTTGCTCGCTCGCCTGGAACCAGTTCCAGCATTTCTGGAGATTGGCCGACTGCGGCTGACAGGGGTAGACGACGAGAAACTTTCGCTCCTCGGCGACTTCGTTCATGCGCGTGCCGGCGGCGAAATCGTCGGGGTCCTGCGTGCATCCGTGCAGCATCAAGACGACGGGCAGCGGGCCGTCGCCGCCACTCGGCGCATAAACCTTATAGGTCCGGCTTCCCGCCGTGTTGGCGTAGGTCCGAGTCTCGAACTGCGCCCCCTCCGGCAAGGGCGACGATGGCGCGCGGCGCGACCCCAACGCGAAGGACGGAAGGTCCGGCTTCGGCGGCCGGCCTTTCTGGGTGATGCGGTGCGGCGGCGTCACGCCGCCGATGAGCCTCGTGAACGAGGACGCTTCGCGAGGTTCGGCCGTCGGCTGGCCCTGCAACAGGCGCATCGCCTCGTCGAGCTTGCCGGCCTTGGTGAGGCGGGTCGCCTCGCGCATGTCGGGGAGTGAGAACGCGCGCATGATGTGATCTTTCGATGTGTTTCGGGAGAACGGGTCAGGACATGCGGTCGGAGAGCGCCGCCTTGACGGCGGGGCTGGCCTGCAGCGCGCCCAGCACCTGGACAGAAGCGATCGCGGCGCGCGCGAGTTCCGGCGTCACGTCAGCGGCGATGCTGACGAGGCCGAGCGCCTGAATGTCTATCGGCGTGCCCGCGTCGCGCGCGGCTTCCAGATCCTTGCGGGTGTAATGGGAGAGGCCGAGGGTCAGCCG
>JAJYDD010000568.1 GCA_021777795.1 Pseudomonadota bacterium
CGCCATCCTCATGTCTTCGGCGACGCCCGCGACCTGACGCCCGATCAGGTCAAGGCGTTGTGGGGCGAGATCAAGGCGGCCGAGAAGGCGGCCAAGCCGGCGCCGCCGCAAGGCGCGCTTTCCGGCGTCCCCGTGACAATGCCGGCGCTGACGCGGGCGCTCAAATTGCAGGAGAAAGCCGGCAAGGTCGGCTTCGATTGGAACGACGCGCGCGCGGTGCTGGCGAAAATCCGCGAGGAGATCGACGAGGTCGAGGTGGAACTCGACGCCGGGCGCCCCGATCTCGCCGAGGCCGAGCTTGGCGACCTGATGTTCGTCGTCGTCAACCTGGCGCGCCACCTGAAGGCCGATCCGGAGAAGGCGTTGCGCGGCGCCAACGCCAAATTCGAGCGCCGTTTCGCCTTTATCGAAGCCGAACTGGCCGCCAAGGGCCGCAATCCCGAGCAGGCGACGCTGGCCGAAATGGACGCGCTGTGGACGCAAGCCAAGCTGCGCGAGAAGGCCGCGACGCCGTAACGCAGCGCACGCCGAGGGCGAAGGCTTGCAATGGCCGTTCGCCGGCTTCAAGAGAACCGATATGACCGATATTTCGCTTCCCGCCGCCGTCGGGGCCGGCCTGCTTTCGTTTCTCAGCCCCTGCGTGCTGCCGCTGGCGCCGCCTTATCTGTGCTATCTCGCCGGCACCAGCGTCGAAGCGCTCGCCGAGGAGAGCGAAACGCGCGCCCGGCGCGACATTTTCGTCGCTTCGCTTCTTTTCGTGGCGGGCTTCTCGACCGTGTTCGTCTCGCTCGGGGCGACGGCCTCGGTGTTTGGCACGCTGCTTAGGCAATGGAGCCATCCGCTGTCGATCCTGGCCGGGATCGGCATCATGGCGATGGGCGCGCATTTCCTGGGCCTGTTCCGGTTCGCGTTCCTCTATCGCGAGAAGCGGGTGGAGATCGCCAAGCCGCCGGGGCTGTGGAGCGCCTATCTGATGGGCCTCGCCTTCGCCTTCGGCTGGACGCCCTGCATCGGCCCGATTCTGGCCGCCATTCTCGCCGTCGCCGGCGCCGAGGATACGGTGGCGAAGGGGGCGCTGCTGCTGGCGGCCTATGCGTTCGGGCTCGGCATCCCGTTCGTGCTGGCGGCGCTGGCGATGGAGCGGTTTCTCGGCTTCGCGCGCGGCTTCCGCAAGCAGTTTGCGCGGCTGGAGAAGGTGGTGGGCGTCGCACTGGTGCTGACGGGCGTGGCGTTCCTCACCGGCGGCGTGCAGGTGGCTTCGGGCTGGCTCATCGAGATTTTTCCCAAGGCGGGCGTGTTGGGGTGAGCGGGGCGTTGCAAGTCGGGTCCACTGTGGCTACATTAGGCCACAGCCGAGGAGCCGCGCCATGCCCGCCACCGACATCGTTCGCGCCCGAATCGACCGCGCCACCAAGGAGCGAGCGGCCGAGGCGTTGGCCGCTATGGGCTTATCTCTTTCCGACGCGATCCGACTGTTGCTGCTCCGCGTCGCCGACGAGCGGCGCTTGCCGTTTGACGTAAAGGCGCCGAACGCCGCGACCCAGAAAGCGATGCGGGAGCTGGAAGCGGGCAAGGGCCATCGGTCCAAGGACGCCGCCGCGCTGTTCGAGGATTTGGGTCTTTGACGTGCTCACGCCGGTTTGGTCCGGCCGTTTCAAGCGCGACGTAAAACGCGCCGAGAAGCGCGGCAAGGACATGACGAAGCTGAAAGCGGTTCTTTCGTTGCTGATCGAGCAACAAGCCCTTCCCGACGCCTATGGCGATCACCCGCTGAAAGGCGATTGGCGAGGCTATCGCGACCTGCACATTGAGCCAGATTGGTTGTTGCTCTACCGCATCGTCGGCGACGAGCTTCACTTGGCGCGCACGGGGAGCCATGCCGATTTGTTCGCGGAATAGCGCGCGGCTGTAGATAACCTCTCGCGGCCCCGCAAGGCCATCCGTTTCCCGGCGGGGGGAGCTACAAGGATCGTCAAATAACGGGCTGCAATCGGCCCCGACCATAGTGGCGCCATGACAGCATGGCCGGGGCGAAATTTCGAACTGAGACACTACCCCCGTTTGACATTCCTGCCCTCGCGGCTCACATTAGCCGCACTCGAGGGGAGCCCGTGAGGGCTGAGATGGCGAACGCGCCGGACCCTTTGAACCTGATCCGGGTCGCGCCGGCGTAGGGACGAGGCTGCTGCACAAAGCCCCGCCTTTAGCGTCATCGCTCCCGATGAGCGGAGGCGCCCGAATGAACAAACACGCCCATATCAACGCGCCGACCAGCGTGACCACCGGCCCGATTCGCGGCTCGCGCAAGGTCTATGCTGCGCCGGCGGCATGGCCGGACGTCAAGGTTCCGCTGCGCGAAATCGCGCTGAGCGATCCCGAGGAGACGGCGTTCCGGGTTTACGACCCCTCCGGCCCCTATACCGAGACCGGCTTCACGCCCGATCTCACCGCCGGCCTTCCCGCCGTGCGCGAGGCCTGGGTCGCCGCGCGCGGCTTTTCCGCCATCGAGGGCCGCGCGATCAAGCCGGAGGACAATGGCAATGTCGGCGCGGATCGACTGGCGCCGCATTGCCCGGCGACGCGAACCTTGCGCGCGGGGTCCAAGGGCCAACTCGTCACGCAATATGAATTCGCCAAGGCCGGGATCATCACGCAGGAGATGATCTATGTCGCCCACCGCGAGAATGTCGCGCGCGAGGCGGCGGTCGGCGCGCCGTTCGACGGCGAGAATTTCGGCGCCGAGATCCCCGATTTCGTGACGCCGGAATTCGTGCGCTCGGAGATCGCGCGCGGGCGGGCAATCATTCCCGCCAACATCAACCACCTGGAACTGGAGCCGATGGCGATCGGCCGCAATTTCCTGGTCAAGGTCAACGCCAATATCGGAAATTCCGCTGTCTCCTCGGGCGTCGCCGAGGAGGTGGAA
>JAJYDD010000054.1 GCA_021777795.1 Pseudomonadota bacterium
CGAAAATGTCTTGCTCGATGCGGGTGCGGTCGTGCTCGCCGGCGGCCTCGGCGAGGCGGATCGCCATCATCTGCGCGGGATAGTTCCACTCATAGACGGCGGTCGAGACGTCTAGCCCTTCGTAGCATTGCAGGCGGATGAGCTTGCGGCCGAGCGAGGCCGCCAGCACCTTGGCGATTTCCGTTTTGCCGACGCCGGCCTCGCCTTCGAGCAGGATAGGCCGGCCGAGCCTGAGCCCCAGGAACACCACCGTCGCCAGCGAACGCTCGGCGACGTAATTGGCGCCCGCCAGCAAAGTCAGCGTGTCGTCGATCGAACCGGGGGCGTCCATTCCAGCCTCATGCAAATGAAACGCCCTCCGGGGTGGCCGGAGGGCGAGGTTTCCTCATTTTAGGTGGCTAGCAAGGCTCAGGCCGCAGCCTCCACCGCGCGGCGCGCCATGACGCCGACGAGGTGGGCGCGGTAATCGGCGTCGCCGTGGAGATCGGAGAGCAGGCCCGAAGCGTCGGTCTTGACGCCCGCGATCGCCGCCGGGGAGAAATTGCCGGCCAACGCCGCCTCCATCGCCGCATGGCGGAACACGCCGCTGGAGCCGGCGCCCGTCACCGCGACGCGCACGCCCGCCTTGGTCTTGGCGACGAACACGCCAACCATCGCATAGCGCGAGGCGGGGTTGCGGAACTTCTCGTAAGCCGATTTCTCCGGCAGCGGGAACTTGACCTTGGTGATGATCTCGCCGTCCTCCAGCGCGGTCTCGAACAGGCCCTTGAAGAAATCGCCGGCCGCGATTTCGCGCTTGTTGGTGACGATGGTCGCGCCGAGCGCGAGCGCGGCGGCGGGATAATCGGCGGCGGGATCGTTGTTGGCGAGGCTGCCGCCGATGGTGCCGCGATGGCGCACGGCGGGGTCGCCGATGAGGGCCGCGAGCGCGGCCAGACCGGGAATCGCGTCCTGGACGACCTTGCTGGCGGCGACGTCGGCGTGTCGGGTCATGGCGCCGATGACGAGCGCGTCGCCCTCGCGCGAAATCCCCGAGAGGCCGTCGATCTTGCGCAGATCGACCAGCACCGACGGGGCGGCGAGGCGCTGTTTCATCGTCGGCAGCAGGGTCTGGCCGCCGGCCAGAACCTTGGCGTCTTCGTTGGCGAGGGCGGCGGCGGCGTCGGCGACGCTGGCCGGCGCGGCATATTCGAAAGCGTGCATGGACTCAGGCTCCGGAAAAAGGGTTCACTCGGCGGCCAGACGCGGCCGTTTCTGGGCGGCGCGCCATACGGCGACGGGGGTGGCGGGCATGGCGATGTCCTCGTGGCCGAGGGCGTCGGTGATGGCGTTGATGACGGCCGGCGGCGAAGCGATGGCGCCGGCCTCGCCGCAACCCTTGATGCCGAGCGGGTTGGAGGGGCAGGCGGTCTCGATCGTATCGACCGTGAACGAGGGCAGGCTATCCGCGCGCGGCATGGTGTAATCCATGTAGCTGGCGGTGACGAGCTGGCCGTCCTCGTCGTATTTGGCGCCTTCCATCAGCGCCTGCCCGATGCCCTGGGCGATGCCGCCATGCACCTGCCCGTGGACGACCATCGGGTTGATGAGCTTGCCGAAATCATCGACCGCCGTATAGCGCTCGACGGTGACGATCCCGGTGTCGGGGTCGATCTCGACCTCGCAGATATGAACGCCGGCGGGGAAGGTGAAGTTGGTCGGGTCCCAGAACGCGCTTTCCTTCAGGCCCGGCTCCAGTTCCTGGCCGTTGAACTTGTGCGCGACATAGGCCTGGAGCGCGACGGAGGCGAAGTCGATCGCCTTGTCGGTGCCCTTGACCGTGAACTTGCCGTCCTTGAACTCGATGTCGCTTTCGGCGGCTTCGAGCACATGGCCGGCGACCTTCTTGGCCTTGGCCTCGATCTTGTCGAGCGCCTTGGAGATGGCGCTCATGCCGACCGCGCCGGAGCGCGAGCCGTAAGTGCCCATGCCCATCTGCACCTTGTCGGTGTCGCCGTGGACGATGGAGACGTTGTCGATGGAGATGCCGAGGCGTTCGGAGACGAGTTGCGCGAATGTGGTCTCGTGGCTCTGGCCGTGGCTGTGCGAGCCGGTGAGGATCTCCACCGTGCCGATCGGGTTGACGCGCACCTCCGCCGATTCCCATAGGCCGACGCCGGCGCCGAGCGAGCCGACGGCCGCCGAGGGCGCGATGCCGCAGGCCTCGATGAAGGCCGAGAAGCCAGCGCCGCGCAGCTTGCCCTTGGCGGCGGAAGCCGCCTTGCGCGCCGGCAGGCCTTTGTAATCGGCGTGTTCCAGCGCCTTGTCGAGCGCGCCGGCGAAATTGCCGATGTCATAGGCCATGATGACCGGCGTCTGGTGCGGGAACTGAGTGATGAAATTCTGCCGGCGGAACTCGGCCGGGTCGCGCCCGGTTTCGCGCGCCGCCATTTCGATCAGGCGCTCGACGACGAAACTCGCCTCCGGGCGGCCGGCGCCGCGATAGGCGTCCACCGGCGCCGTGGTCGTATAGACCGCGTCGACCTCGGCGTAAATGGCCGGGATATTGTACTGGCCCGACAGCAGCGTCGCATAGAGATAGGTCGGCACCGAGGAGGCGAAGGTCGAGAGGTAAGCGCCCATGTTGGCGATGGTGTGGACGCGCAGGCCCGTCACCTTGCCGGCGGCGTCGAGCGCCACCTCGGCGTGGGTCACATGATCGCGCCCGTGCGCGTCGGAGAGGAAAGCCTCCGTGCGATCCGAAGTCCATTTGACCGGACGGTCGATCTTGCGCGCCGCCCAGGCGCAAACCGTCTCCTCGGCGTAGATGAAGATCTTGGAGCCGAAGCCGCCGCCGACGTCAGGCGCGATGACGCGAAACTTGTGCTCGGGCGCCAGGCCGATGAACGCCGAGAGCACGAGCCGCGCCACATGCGGGTTCTGGCTGGTGGTGTAGAGCGTGATGGTGTCCGTGCCGGAATCGTAATCGCCGACGGCCGCGCGCGGCTCCATCGGGTTGGGGATCAGGCGGTTGTTGACGAGATCAAGCTTGGTCACATGCGCGGCTGAGGCGAAAGCCGCGTCGGTGGCCGCCTTGTCGCCGAGATGCCAGTTATAGACGGTGTTGTCGGGCGCGGCGTCATGGATGTTGGGGCCGCCGACCGCCTTGGCGGGATCGGCCACCGCCGGCAGCACGCCGTAATCGACGACGATCTTTTCGGCCGCGTCGCGGGCTTGCGAAAGCGTGTCGGCGATGACGACGGCGACGTGATCGCCGACATAGCGCACCTTGCCCTGCGCCAGCACCGGATGGGCGCCCGCCTTCATCGGCGAGCCGTCCTTGGAATGGATCATCCAGCCGCAGATGAGGCCGCCGAGCTTGTCGTCAGCGATGTCCTGCCCGGTGAAGACGGCCGCGACGCCGGGCGAGGCGAGGGCTGCGCTGGCGTCGATCTTGTCGATCGTCGCATGGGCGTGCGGGGAGCGCAGAAAATAGGCATGGGCCTGGCCAGGACGATTGATGTCGTCGACGTAGCGGCCCTTGCCGGTGATGAAACGGATGTCTTCTTTGCGCTTGACGGAAGCGCCGAGCCCGGTGGCACTCATGTGTTTCTCTCCCTGGCGGTTGTTTTATTCGGCCGCCTGCGGCTGCGTCGCCATTTCGCGCGCGCCCTGCGCGATCGACTTGACGATATTATGGTAGCCGGTGCAGCGGCAGATGTTGCCTTCCAGCTCGTGGCGGATCGTCGCCTCGTCGAGCGCGTTGCCCTTGCGGTTGACGAGATCGACGGCGGTCATAATCATGCCGGGGGTGCAGAAACCGCATTGCAGGCCGTGGTTGTCCTGGAACGCCTGCTGCATCGGATGCAGCTTGGTCCCGTGGGCCAAGCCCTCGATGGTGGTGACGGACGCGCCTTCGCAGGCCACGGCCAGCGTCGTGCAGGACTTGATCGCCTTGCCATCGACATGCACGACGCAGGCGCCGCACTGCGAGGTGTCGCAGCCGACATGCGTGCCCGTCAGCCGCAGGTTCTCGCGTAGGAACTGGACGAGCAGCGTGCGGGAATCGACATTGGCCGAGACGGCTTTGCCGTTGACCGTCATCGCGACTTGAACCATTCGACAAATCCTCCCAAACAACAGAAGCGCTGCGTCCCGGCGGCCTTTTTGTAGGTCCGGCCCTTGGGCGAGACCAACCCTGGGGGCAAGACCAGTGCGCGGGATGAAGGCGAACATTGGACGAGGCGGCCATGCGCCGCCCCGTTTCGCGCGGATGCTTGCCTGCGCCATCGCGGGGCGTCAACTGGAAAAAGGCGCCGATATGCCCAGCAGACTATAGCGCGGCGGGGCCGCCGACGGGTTTTGCATGCCGCGCCGCGCCCGCCTTTTCGGCGCCCGCCGCGGCGTGGCGAAGTCCTGTTGAGGAAAACCCTGGCCCCGGGGCGATCCCGCCTTTCGGCTCGCTTGACAAAGATTAAAAAAGCGCCAATGCCGCTGATGTCGGCGCGCGGGCGACAGACCCGCGCGCATAGGCGCAAACAATGGGGGGACAATGCGCTGAAATCCCCGGCGCACCAGCCGGGTTGGCGCATTTCCTGCTAGACCGAGGCGACGCCGGTCGCTTCGGCTCAGGAGGGGGCATTTCGCCGCATGGACAATTTTATCCAGCAGCTCATCAACGGGCTGACGCTCGGCTCGATCTACGGTCTCATAGCCATCGGCTATACTATGGTGTTCGGCATCATAGGCATGATCAACTTCGCCCACGGCGACCTTTTCATGCTGTCGGAGTTCATTGCGCTGATCGTCCTGCTGCTCCTCACCAAGACGCTTGGCTTTGGCTATCTGCCGGTGGCGCTGTTCATCGTGCTGATCGCCGGCATGTCGCTGACCTCGGTGTGGAACTGGACGATCGAGCGGCTGGCCTATCGCCCGCTGCGCGGCTCGTTCCGGCTCGCGCCGCTGATCTCGGCGATCGGCATGTCGACTTTTCTTTCTAATTTCGCGCAGGTCGTGCAGGGGCCGCGCAACAAGCCGATCGCGCCGATGTTCGCGGAGCATCTTTATATCAAGTTCGGAACCCACAACATCGCCATTCAATATCGTCAGATCGTCATCGTCGTGGTGACGGTGGTGCTGCTGGGCGTGTTCTGGTGGCTCGTGCAGCGCACCAATCTCGGCCGCGCACAGCGCGCCTGCGAGCAGGATCGCAAGATGGCGGCGCTCATCGGCGTCGACGTTGACCGCACGATCTCGATCACCTTCATCATCGGCGCGGCGCTCGCGGCGGTCGCCGGCTCGATGTATGTGCTGCAATATGGGGTGGTGAATTTCTCCGACGGCTTCCTGCCGGGCGTCAAGGCGTTCACCGCCGCCGTGCTCGGCGGCATCGGCTCGCTGCCCGGCGCGGTGCTCGGCGGCCTGCTCATCGGCCTCATCGAGACTTTCTGGCAGATGATCCCGACGGAGGGCGTGCCCGAATACAAGGACGTCGCGGCGTTCTCGATCCTGGCGATCGTGCTGATCTTCATGCCTTCGGGCATCCTCGGCCGTCCCGAAATCGAGAAGGTGTGAAGATGTCGATCGCACCCTCGGACTCCAAAGGCGCCGGCGGCGCCTTGAAGGAGGCGTCCATCGCCGCGCTCCTCACGCTGGCGTTGTGCACGCCGGTCATCATGTTCCGCACCGAATCCGACCCCAACGACGGCACGCTGAAACTGCTGTTCCGGCCGATCCTGGTGTTGGTGTTCATGGCGCTCGCCTTCGTCGGGCGCCTCGCGGTTCTGGCCTACAAGGCGCAGCCGGCCAAGGCCAAGGCGGCGCCCGCCGTCGGCGCGCCAAGCGGCCTGCGCGCCTTCTTCAGCAATGTGATCGGGCCGGTCGGCCTCATCTTCCTGCTCGTCTACCCAGTCGCGCTGGTTCTGTGGCTTGGCCCCGGCGGCTCGCTGAAATGGATCGACAGCTATGGCATCCAGATCCTCATCTATGTGATGCTGGGCTGGGGCCTCAACATCGTCGTCGGCCTCGCCGGCCTGCTCGATCTCGGCTATGTCGCGTTCTATGCGGTCGGCGCCTATTCCTATTCGCTGCTGGCGATCAACTTCGGGCTGTCGTTCTGGATTTGCCTGCCGATCGCGGGCATTCTGGCCGCGTGCTGGGGCATGATCCTCGGCTTTCCGGTGCTGAGGCTGCGCGGCGACTATCTGGCCATCGTCACGCTGGCTTTCGGAGAGATCATCCGCACGATTCTCGTCAACTGGACGGCGTTTTCCGGCGGCACCAACGGCATAGACTCGATCCCGAAGATCACCTTCTTCGGCCTCGTGTTCGCCGACGCCGACAACGGCTTCGACAATTATTTTCACATGGATTACTCGCCGATCCACGGCAAGCTGTACCTTTATTACGTGATCCTGGCCCTGGCGCTCATAACCAATCTGGTGACGCTGAGGCTGCGCCGGCTGCCGATCGGACGGGCGTGGGAAGCGTTGCGCGAGGACGAGATCGCCTGCCGGTCGCTGGGCATCAACACCACCAACACCAAGCTCACGGCCTTCGCGCTCGGCGCCTTCTTCGCCGGGCTGGCGGGCTCGTTCTTCGCCGTCAGGCAGGGCTTCGTCAGCCCCGAAAGCTTCACCTTCAACGAATCGGCGACGATCCTGGCCATCGTCGTGCTCGGCGGCATGGGCAGCCAGATCGGCGTCGCGCTCGCGGCGGTGGCGCTGATCGGCGGCTTCGAAATCTTGCGTGAATTGAGCTTCGTTCACTGGCTTTGGTTCGACCTTGAACTGATCGCCGCGCTCGTGATTTTTATGGGCTTGGGTCTTTTGACCCGCAAATTATTGTTGTCCGCGTTCGTCGCCGTGGCGATGCTTGTGGGCGCGTCCCTCGCGACGATGTACGGGCTTAAGTCCGGCCTGCTCGCGGAGAGTTTGTGGGGCGTGTTCCGCTACCAGCTGGATATCGATCCCACCCAATATCGCGGCCTCATTTTCGGCTTGGGTATGGTGGTGATGATGATCGTGCGGCCGCGCGGCTTCGTATCGACGCGCGCGCCGTCGATCTTCCTGGTCCGGCGCACCGCGGTTTCCGGCGATCTCGTTGGCGAGGGGCACGGCTGATGCGTTGGAAAAGTGATCCCCTGCTCGTCGTCGAGCATCTGACGATGCGCTTTGGCGGTCTCGTCGCCGTCAACAACCTGACGTTCGAGGTTGGGCGCGGCGACATCACCGCGTTGATCGGCCCCAACGGCGCCGGCAAGACGACGGTGTTCAACTGCGTAACCGGCTTCTACAAGCCGACCGAGGGCCGGCTGGCGCTCGCGCGCACCGGCGTCGCCGACCGTAGCCGCATCGAGGCTCTGACCCGCTCCTCGGCGCGCAGCGCCAAACAGGGCGAGGACGAATTGTTCCTGCTCGAACGCATGCCCGGCCATCTGATCGCCCATCACGCCAAGGTGGCGCGCACGTTCCAGAACATCCGTCTGTTCCAGGGCATGACGGTGCTGGAAAACCTGATGGTGGCGCACCACAACCTGCTGATGCGCGCCAGCGGCCTGACGGTTCTTGGTCTCCTCGGCGCGCCGCATTTTCGCGCCACCGAGGCCTGGGCGGTCGAACGCGCCAAATATTGGCTCGACAAGATCAACCTCATGGACCGCGCCGACGACCCCGCCGGCGAATTGCCCTATGGCGCGCAGCGCCGGTTGGAGATCGCCCGCGCCATGTGCGCGGACCCGACGCTGCTCTGCCTCGACGAGCCGGCGGCCGGCCTCAACCCGCGCGAATCCCTGGAGCTGAACACGTTGCTCAACTCGATCCGCGACGATCACGGCGTATCGATCCTGCTCATCGAGCATGACATGTCGGTGGTGATGCAGATTTCCGATCATGTCGTGGTGCTCGATTACGGCACCAAGATCTCGGACGGGACGCCGGTGGAGGTGCGCAACGATCCCAAGGTCATCGCCGCCTATCTCGGCGTCGCCGACGAAGAGGAGCTTGCGCACGTCGAAGCGGAGATCCACGCATGAGCGCCCTCGCCGCCGCTTCCCCCGCCGCCGCGCCGCGCGGAAAACCGCTGCTGCAATTGCGCGGGGTCGAGACTTTCTATGGCAAGATCCAGGCGCTCAAGGGCATCGACCTCGACGTCAACGAAGGCGAGATCGTCACCTTGATCGGCGCCAACGGCGCCGGCAAATCAACGACGATGATGACCATCTTCGGCTCGCCGCGGGCGCGCACGGGAACCATCACCTTCACGGGCGAGGACATTACGGGGCTGCCGCCGCATATCATTGCGCGCATGTCGATCGCGCAATCGCCGGAGGGGCGGCGCATCTTCCCGCGCATGACGGTCTACGAGAACCTTCAGATGGGCGCCTCGATTGACGGCTTCCAGCATTTCGACGAGGATCTGGCCGCCCAATACAAGCTGTTTCCGCGCCTGAAGGAGCGCGCCCAGCAGCGCGGCGGCACGCTGTCGGGGGGCGAGCAGCAGATGCTCGCCATCGCGCGCGCGCTGATGTCGAGGCCCAAGCTTCTGCTGCTCGACGAGCCCTCGTTGGGTCTGGCGCCGCTGATCGTCAAACAGATCTTCGGCGCTATCCAGGAACTCAACCGCACGCAGGGGCTCAGCGTGTTCCTGGTTGAACAGAACGCCTTTCATGCGCTGAAGCTCGCCCATCGCGGCTATGTCATGGTCAATGGCGTCATCACGATGAGCGGCACGGGGGCCGAGCTTCTGGCCAAGCCGGAAGTGCGCGCGGCTTATCTGGAAGGGGGACATTGATGCAGGCCTGGCTTTTCCCGCCGACCGACAGCGGACTGATCGCCTTTTGCGTGCTGACGGGGCTCGGCACGCTGGCGAGCATCGCGGCGGGGCGTTCGTTCGCCGCGTCGTGGAGCCCGATGTGGCTCGTCCTCCCGTCGATGATCGCGCTCGCGGCGGGCGTACATTTCCTGCATTACGCCCTGTTTCAGGAGGATCTGGCGTCCGCCTATTATTACGGCGTGACGCTGCTCATCCTGCTGATCTTCGCTTGCCTGGGCTATCGCTCCAAGCGCGCCGCGCAAATGGGCTCGCAATATCGCTGGATGTTTCATAACGAGGGCATGTTCTGGCGCGACCGGGCTTAGCATTAGTCTTGAGTGACGAAAAAATCCTGCATCATAGCCGCGAAGCGCGTGACTTCGATAAAAAAACACGCTTAAACTCTTCACAGAAACGGGAGCGGTTTGTCGGCGACGACACGCATGTCCGGGGTTGGTAAGTCAGGGAGTCTAATCGCATGAAGAAAATTGGGTTGACGGGCGTAGTGCTCGCGGCCGGCCTCGCCTTCGCGAGCGCTGCGTCGGCGGACGTCAAGATGGGCGTCGCCGGACCGATCACCGGCGCCAACGCCTCGTTCGGCGCGCAGTTGACGCAGGGCGTCGGCCAGGCGGCGGAGGATTTCAACAAGACCGGCGGCATCCTCGGCCAGAAGATCATCGTCGAGCCCGGGGACGATGTCTCCGATCCCAAGCAGGGCGTGTCGGTGGCCAACAAATTCGTCGGCGACGGCGTAAAGTTCGTGGTCGGCCACTTCAACTCCGGCGTGACGATCCCGGCTTCCGAGGTCTACGCCGACAACGGCGTGCTGATGATTACGCCCTCCGCCACCAACCCGAAGGTGACCGATCGCAAGCTGTGGGATATTTTCCGCACCTGCGGCCGCGACGATCAGCAGGGCAGGCTGTGGGCGGATCTGGCGCTCGGCAAGCTGAAAGATAAGAAGATCGCCATCCTTCATGACAAGACCGCCTATGGCAAAGGCCTCGCCGACGCCGCGAAGGGCTTCATGAACGCCGGCGGCAAGAAGGAAGTGCTCTACGAAGGCGTCAACGTCGGCGAGAAGGATTATTCGGCGATCGTCTCCAAGATCAAGGCTTCCGGCGCCGATTACGTGATGTGGGGCGGCCTGCACACCGAAGGCGGCCTCATCGTGCGCCAGATGCGCGACCAGGGCTTGAAGACCGTCATGATCTCCGGCGACGGCATCACCGACGACGAGTTCGCCCAGATCGGCGGCCCCGGCGTCGAGGGCACGCTGATGTCCTTCGGCCCCGATCCGCGCAAGAACCCCGCCGCGCAGAAGATCGTCGCCGAGTTCAAGGCCAAGGGTTACGATCCGCAGGGCTATACGCTCTACAGCTATGCCGCCATGCAGATCATGAAGGATGCCGCCGAGGCGACCAAGTCGCTCGATCCGAAGAAGATGGCTGCCTACATGCACGAGGGCAAGCCGTTCCATACGGTGATCGGCGACATCGCCTATGACAAGAAGGGCGACCGCAAGAACGTAGACTACGTGTGGTACGTCTGGAAGAAGGGTCCCGACGGCAAGATCACCTACTTCCAGGAGTAAGCCGCCTCCGGCTGGCTCGCGCAAGCCCACCCGTCGCGTGAGTTAACAGAGGCCCGCCGCGCTCCGGCGGGCCTTTTCTTAAAGCGCGGTCGTCTGACATTCTGCGTCCGCCATTGCGCGGCGCCGGTGGCGCGAAGCGGCGGTCGGGTCTAAGAGGGGAGGCGACCGCCGCGCGCGCCTTTAGCCTAACGGCTAGTGGCGACTTGCGAGCGTTCGTGTAGATCGCCCTAACGAAGGCGCAAGTCGCCCCTATTTCAGGGCGCCGCCTTGCCCCACGGAGACGCTCATGTCTGCCAAGGATATCGTGATCGCCAGCGCCAAGCGCACCGCGGTCGGTTCGTTCAACGGAAAATTCGCCAACACGCCCGCTCACGATCTCGCCGTGACCGCGATCACCGGCGCGCTCGCCGCCGCCAAAGTGGCGCCGGGCGATGTCGACGAGGTGATTCTGGGCCAGATCCTCGGCGCGGCGCAGGGCCAGAACCCGGCGCGTCAGGCGGCCATGAAGGCCGGCGTACCGCAGGAGAAGACGGCTTTCGCGCTCAACCAGCTTTGCGGCTCGGGCCTGCGCGCGGTCGCCATCGGCTTGCAGCAGATCGCCAACGGCGACGCCGACATCATCGTCGCCGGCGGCATGGAGTCGATGTCGATGGCCCCGCACGCCGCGCATCTGCGCAACGGCGTCAAGATGGGCGATTTCAAATATATCGACACCATGATCCGCGACGGCCTGACCGACGCCTTCCACGGCTACCATATGGGAAACACGGCCGAGAACATCGCCGCCAAATGGCAGATCAGCCGCGAGGAGCAGGACCGCTTCGCCACCGCCTCGCAGAACAAGGCCGAGGCGGCGCAGAAGGCCGGCCGGTTCAAGGACGAGATCGTCCCATTCACCATCTCCTCCAAGAAGGGCGACGAGATCGTCGTCGATGACGAATTCATTCGCCACGGCGTCACTTATGAAGCCTTGGCCAAGCTGCGCCCGGCCTTCGCCAAGGACGGTTCGGTGACGGCGGGCAACGCCTCCGGCATCAACGACGGCGCGGCCGCCCTGGTGCTGATGACGGCGGCGGAAGCCGAGAAGCGCGGCCTGACGCCGCTGGCGCGCATCGTCTCCTGGGCGACGGCCGGCGTCGATCCCGCCATCATGGGCACGGGGCCGATTCCGGCCTCGCGCAAGGCGCTCGCCAAGGCGGGCTGGAGCGTCAAGGATCTCGACCTCGTGGAGGCCAACGAGGCTTTCGCGGCCCAGGCGCTGGCGGTCAACAAGGATCTCGGCTGGGATCCCGATATCGTCAATGTCAACGGCGGCGCGATCGCCATCGGCCACCCGATCGGTGCCTCGGGCGCGCGCGTGCTCGTCACGCTGCTGCACGAGATGGCGCGGCGCAATGCGCACAAGGGTCTGGCGACTTTGTGCATCGGTGGCGGCATGGGCATTGCTTTGACTGTCGAGCGCTGATCGCGGTCAAGTCATTATCGGGCGCGGGGCCGTAGAGCTCCGCCCCGTTCGGAGCGAAACTTTATCCAAGGAGATTGGGATGAGCAGGGTTGCGGTCGTCACCGGGGGCACGCGCGGCATAGGCGCGGCGATCTCCATGGCTTTGCTGGCGGCGGGCTACAAAGTCGCGGCCACCTATCACGGCAATGACGAAGCCGCGGCCCGGTTCAAGTCGGTGACCGGCGCGCACGTCTACAAGTGGGATGTCGGCGATTACGCGGCTTGCGTCGAGGGCCTGAAAACCGTCGAGGCGGAGCTTGGCCCCGTCGATGTGCTGGTCAACAACGCCGGCATCACCAAGGACGGTTTCTTCCATAAGATGACGCCGGAGCAATGGTACGACGTCATCAACACCAACCTCAATTCGCTGTTCAACATGACGCGGCCGGTGTGGGAGGGGATGCGCAACCGCAAGTTCGGCCGCGTCATCTGCATTTCTTCCATCAACGGGCAGAAGGGGCAGGCGGGGCAGGTCAATTATTCCGCCGCCAAGGCCGGCGATCTCGGCTTCGTCAAGGCGCTGGCGCAAGAGGGCGCCCGCGTCGGCATCACCGTCAACGCCATCTGCCCCGGCTATATCGCCACCGACATGGTCAAGGCGATGAACCCCGAGGTGCTGGCCAAGAACGTGTTGCCGCTGATCCCCGTGGGGCGGCTCGGCGAGCCCGAGGAGATCGGCCGCGCCGTGGTGTTCCTGGCCGCCGACGACGCCGGCTTCATCACCGGCTCGACGCTGACCGCCAATGGCGGGCAATATATCGCGTAACGGCGGCGCGGGTCAGATCAACTCCGGCTCCGGAGGCGCCGACGCGATCGGCCCGCGTAGCGGCGCCTCCTCCATTGCGACGAAAAACGCCAGGCAGGCGAAGGTTAAAATCGCCATCAGCGCGAAGGCGACCTCAAAGGCGGTCGCCGCCGTCGCGGCGTCGGAGTGCATGTCGGCGCCGGGCTCGCCGAGCCCGTAGGCGAAGATCACCGCTCCGAACGCCGCCACGCCGAGCGCGCTGCCGAGGCTGCGCACGAAGGAGAGCGTCGCCGTCGCCGCGCCCATGTCGCGGGGATCGACAGCGTTCTGCACGCAGACCGTCAGGATCGGAAACAGCGTGCCGACGCCGAGCCCGAAAATGAGGATGAGCGCCTCGGCGCCCCAGAAGCCCAGCCGCGGCGCCAGCGCCGCCAGCGCGACGAGGCTCAGGGCCGCCGCCG
The DNA here is from genome assembly GCA_021777795.1 of Pseudomonadota bacterium. Classification (GTDB taxonomy): domain Bacteria; phylum Pseudomonadota; class Alphaproteobacteria; order Rhizobiales; family Beijerinckiaceae; genus Roseiarcus. Next base: position 13,095 of record JAJYDD010000054.1, read on the forward strand.
GCAGGCCGACATAGCCCATCATTTTGTATCGCCTGATCTTGGGCATGTTGAGCCCGGCGGCGTTGGAGCCGATGACGCCAGCGCCGAGCACCACGATGAGCCCGACGCCCGAGGCGGTGGGATCGAGATGCAGGCAGATTTCGAAATAAAGCGGCAGATAGACCACCGCCGCCGTATAGACCAGCATGGCGCAAAGCATCGACAGGCTCGCCTTGTCGACGACGCGATTGGCGAAGATCGACAGCGGAATCAGCGGCTCCGGCGCGCGCCTGAGATGGCGGACGAAAGCCGCGCCGAGCGCCAGCGCCGCGACGCCCAGACCCAGCACCTGCGGAGAGCGCCACGGCAGCAGGCCGCCGCCGAGCGTCAGCATCAGCATCAGCGACACTGTCGCCCCGACGACCAGCAGGCCGCCGAGCCAATCGAGCCGGTGCGGTCGGCGCATCTGCGGCAAATTGCGCAACCGCCGGTCGCAGACGACGAAAGCCAGCGCGCCGATCGGCAGGTTGAGCCAGAAAATCACCGTCCAACTGATGTGCTGGGCGAGAAAGCCGCCGAGCGCGGGGCCGGCGATGCTGGAGGCCGCCCACACGGTCGAGATATAGACGGTGTATTGCGCGCGCTCGCGCGGACTGGCGATGTCAGCGATGACGGCCTGGGCCAGCGCGATGAGCCCGCCGCCGCCGCAGCCTTGCAAAGCGCGCGCGAGGATCAGCGCGCCAAGGTTGGGCGACAGCGCGCAGGCGACGGAGCCGACGAGGAACAGCGCCAAGGCCGAAAGCAGCACGACGCGGCGGCCGTGAATGTCGGACAGCTTGCCGTAGAGCGGCGTCACCGCGGTCGAGGTGAGGAAATAGCCGGAGACGATCCACGGAAGGAAGGCCGCGCCGCCGAGCTTGTCGCCGATGGTCGGCAACGCCGGGGCGACGATGGTGGAATCCAGCGTCGCCAGAAACATCGCCAGCAGCACGCCGATGATGATTTTACGTTTGGCGTTGCGA
>JAJYDD010000055.1 GCA_021777795.1 Pseudomonadota bacterium
CCCGCCGCAGGGCGCGACGTCGCAGGCGTTTCCGCTGACGCTCAACACCGGCCGCGTGCGCGACCATTGGCACACGATGACCCGCACCGGGCGCTCTGCGCGGCTCTCGGCCCATGCGTTCGAGCCTTATCTGGAAATTCATCCCGAGGACGCGCGCCATTGCGGCGTCATCGCTGACGGCCTCGCCCGCATTGAAAGCGCCGAAGGCGCTATGGTGGCGCGCGTGCGCGTCGTCAGTGAGCAACAACGCGGCTGCGTCTTCGCGCCCATGCACTGGAGCGACGCCTTCGCCGCGCGGGCGCGCGTCAACGCGCTGGTCGCCGCCCATGTCGATCCAATCTCCGGCCAACCGGAGTCCAAACAAACGCCGGTGCGCGTCGAACCCTTCGCGGTCGCCTGGCGCGGCTTTGCCATGACGCGCGAGCGGATCGCCGCGCCCGACGCGCAATATTGGGTCGCCGTGCGCGGCCGCGATCACTGGCGGCTCGAACTGGCGGGGAAAGAGGCGCCGGCGGATTGGCAGGCGTGGGCGCAGGCGCTGGTCGGCGAAGGCGGCGAGTGGAGCGCCTATCTCGACCCCGGCGCCGGCGTCCATCGCTTCGCCCGCATCGTCGAGGGCCGGCTCGCCGCCTGCGTGTTCGTGGCCCGCGAGGCCCCGCTGCCGGCGCGCGAGTGGCTCGGCGGCCTGTTCGCCGCAGAGAGCCTGTCGGCGTCGGACCGCCTGTCGCTTCTCGCCGGCGGCCCGCGCGACGCCGGCGCCGACATCGGGCCGATTGTCTGTTCCTGCTTTGGCGTCGGCCGTCGTCAGATCGAGGCTGTCATCGCCGCAGGCGCCGCGAGCGTCGAGGCGATCGGCGCGCGATTGAAGGCGGGCGGCAATTGCGGCTCCTGCAAATCCGAACTCGCCCGCCTCGTTGAAACAGCGCCCGCGCCGCGTATGGCGTGAGCCGCCCTCAATCTCCGATCTCCTTGGCGGCGCGGCGTTTGTGCGCGGCGAGCGCCATCAACCGCCTGTCCCGCCACGCCTGCCGCGCAGCCAACTCATCGGCGCCTACATGCTTGCGCCGTTCGCCCTCCACCTGCGCCATCACCGGGCCCGACCAATCAACCCGCCGCTGCGTCGAAGGAAAGATGTTGGCGTAGATTTTCTGATAACGCTCGGCGTAATCGCGCACACCGCCGGGCGCGTTGAGATCAATGGTCTCGAACGGCCCCATGAAACTCCAACGCAGCGCCAGTCCCTCGCGGATGCCAATATCGACGTCCTCGACGTTGGCGTAGCCATCGGCCACCAGTCGAAACGCCTCTTCGAGCAGCGCGCCCTGAAGCCGGTTCATCACGAAGCCGTCGAGTTCGCGCTTCATCACGATCGGCGCATGGCCGGCGGCGCGCAGGAAAGCGGCGGTGCGCGCGACGACGGCGGGATCCGTCCACGGCGCCGGCACGACCTCCGCGGCGGGCACCAGATAAGGCGGATTGATCGGGTGGGCGACCAGACAACGAGCGCGGCCGGCCAGAGCCTCCGTAAAAGCCGAGGGCAGGATCGCCGAAGTCGAGCTTGCCAACACCGTATCAGGCGCCGCGAGCGCGTCGAGGCGGGCGAAAATGTCGAGCTTGACCTTCACATCCTCCGGCGTGTTCTCCTGCGCATGAACCGCACCCTTCAGCGCCTCGCCGAGATCGGGGACCGGCTTCATCCGCGCCCGCATCTCATCAGCCGAGGCGCCGTTGAGGAGATCGTTGGCGACGAGATCGGGCAGCACGGCGTCGATGAAGCCGAGCGCCTTGCCGGACGCCTCGGCGTCCGCGTCCCACAGCGCGACCTCATGGCCGGCGCGCGCGAAGCTGATCGCCCAGGCGCGCCCGACGAAACCCGAACCGATAATGGCGACTTTGCTCATCTCAGACATCTCCTCTCGTCGCCCTCGCGACCTGCTGGGGATATTACCCCTGGAGGCCGACGGCAAACAGGGCGGTCATACCGCGCGCAACCTCGGATTTCCCGAGCGTTCCAAAGTGCGCAGCAAAATGCGGCCGGCGAAATAGACGTGCTCGCGCATCAGATCCTCGGCGCGCCCCGCCTCCCGCTCGGCGATGGCGGCCAGAATGCGATGGTGGTCGTCGTGCGAGCGCCAGATGACGTCGTGGCGTTCCCAAACAAACACACGATCTGAGGCCAGCGGCACATTGTGGCACTGCCTGACGAAATCGTCGATGAAGGGATTGCCGGCGCCGCGAATGATCGTCTCATGGAAATCGACGTTCATGCGTCGATAGGGCTCCAGATCCTCGGCGACCAGCACGCCCCTGGACAGGATGCGGTCGCCCTCGGCGATGCAGGTCCGCAACGTCGCCAGCGCCTCGTCGGACAAGCCGCGCCGCGCCGCGAGCCCGCAGGCCAGCCCCTCCAGACGTGAGCGCACGTCGAAAGCGCCGACGATCTCTTCGGCCGAAAACGCGCGCACCTCGTAGCCACGATTGGGTTCGTAGACGAGCAGGCCCTGGTTGGCGAGTTGCGCCAAAGCCTCGCGCAGCGGCGTGCGCGAAACGCCGAGGGCCTCCGACAACGGCGCCTGATGCAACCGCTCGCCGGGTGCGAACTCGCCGCTCAGCACCCGCTCCCTCAGCACCGCCGCCACTTCCGCCGCGCTGGTCATGATCTCTCCTCCGAGGCTAGATTGGATAAAAACTGCGGCCATGCAGGCTATCCGGGTTGACATGCACAAGCAATATGGCGCATATTTTATCCAATCCACGGACTATCGGGAGGATGGATTGCCCCTGGGCGAAGGACGGGCGGCGCTGGTGACAGGCGGGGCCGGCGGCATCGGCTCGGCGATCTGCCGCGCCCTCGCGCAAGACGGGATGCGCGTGGCCGTGTGCGACATCGACCTCCAGGCCGCGCAGGCGGTCGCCGCCGGACTTGCTGGCCAGGGCCACGCCGCCTTCGCCGTCGACGTCTCCGACGAGGCGGATGTCGCCCGTCTGTTCAACGAGGCCACCGGCGCCCTCGGCGGAATCTCCGTGCTGGTGCTCGGCGCCGGCGTGTTGTTGTTGCGCCCCGACGGATCACGCCGCCTCATCGCCGAGACCGATCTCGCGGAATGGCGCAGAACACAGGAGATCAACGCCACCGGCGCCTTTCTCTGCGCGCGCGAGCACATCCGCCGCCTGCCCGACGATGCGCGCGGCGGCGCCATCGTCACCATTTCCTCGGTGGCCGCCCAACTCGGCGGCTATCGCTCCAGCGCCTCTTACATCGCCAGCAAATCCGCGGTGCTCGGCCTCACCAAGGCGCTGGCGCGCGAGTTGGCGCCGCGGGGAATCACCGTCAATTCGGTCGCTCCCGGCCTCATCGACGCGCCGATGCTGCGCCTGTCGCTCGAACCCGCAGACGACGCGAAGGCCAGCGCCCAGATCCCACTCGGCCGGCTAGGAACGCCGCAGGACGTGGCCAGCGCAGTCTCTTATCTGGTCTCGCCAGGCGCCTCATACGTCACCGGCGTCGTCATCGACGTCAACGGCGGCTATCGGATGCAATGAACAAGCACCAAAGGGAGGATTGATATGAGATCGAAGCTGAAGACGCTGGCGGTCGCATTGCCTGCGCTGATGGCGGCCCTGTCGACGGCGGCGGCCGCCGATCCCGGCATCACCGACAAGACCATCAAGATCGGCATGTTCGCCCCGCTTTCAGGTCCCAACGCGGCCTATGGCTTCGACGTCGCGAACGCGGCAAAAATGTATTACGACAAGATCAACAAGGACGGCGGAATCAACGGCCGCAGGATCGAATACATCCTCGAAGACGATCGCTGCGACGCCAACGATCTGGTCGCCGCGGTGAAGAAACTGGTTGAGCAGGATCAGGTTTTCCTGCTCAACGGCGGCTCCTGCTCGGCAGCGACAGTGGCGGCCAAGGACTTCGTCGTTCGCAACAAAATTCCGCTCATCATGCTCAACGCCTCGGGCGACGGCGCGCTCTATCCCCCGACCGACTACATTTTCGGCGCCTTCTCGATCTCGCAATACGCCGTCGGCGGCGCGATGATAAATTTCGCCGAGAAGACGTTCGGCGTGAAGAGACTCGCCTATGTCAACCATGACGACGCCTATGGCGCCTGGAACCTGACCGGCGCCAAGGTCGACGCCGCCGCCGACAAAGTCGATCTCGCCGTGGAATCCGTCAGTCCGACGATCACCGACGTCACCGCGCCGTTCCTGCGCCTGCGCGCTTCCAATCCCGACGCGCTGCTGATCGTCACCTACGCAAGGCCCGCAGCGCTGCTGATTAAGAAGGCGCGTGAGATGGGCTTCGACAAGCCGATCATTCTTTCGGTGACAGGCACCGCTAACCTCAAACAACTGGCCGAGAATGTCGGCGGCAAGGGGGCGCTGAAGAACCTCTATATTCAGGACGTGCTCGCCGACGCGCCCGGCGGACCCAAAATCAAATGGGTCTACGACATGTACAAGGCGGCCTATCCGGAACTCGCCAAGGAGCCGGACCATCCGCAGACTTACATGCCCTATGGCGTTCCCTCGGCGGAAGCAATCGTGCGGGCGCTGAAGGCGGCGGGACCGGAACCGACGCGCGAGAAGTTCCTTGCGGCTATGAAACAGGAAGACTTCGACACCCACGTCATGGCGGGTCCGGTCAAATTCGGGCCCGAGGAGCGCGCGGCCAACAAATCGACGGTCTTCATGAAATATGACGGCTCCTCGTTGCAGATGCTGCCGGGCGTCTACACGACGCGCTGGACTTACAAGAACTGATCTGCGTCCCGCGGCCGCACGGCCGCGCCGCCAGGCGGAGCCATGACCCTTTCGCTCTTCATTCTCTTCCTCGAACAGGGCGTCGCCTCCGGCCTCGTCATGGGCAGCGTTTACGCGCTGCTGGCGCTCGCCATCGTCATCATCTTCAAGACGTCGGAGGCGCCGAATTTCGCGCAAGGCGATATGATGATGGGCGCGGCCTATGTCGCGCTCTATCTGCTTGTCTTCCGTAAGGCGCCGCCGATCGTCGCCATTCCGCTGACGATTGTCGTCGCCTTCGTCGTAGCCGCCCTGTTTCGCGGCCTCGTGCTGGCGAAAGTCGCCAAATCCAGCGGCAGCCCGGTCAACCTCGTCATCGCCACGCTCGGCTTTTCCTACGTGTTGCGCGGCCTCGTGCGCGGCGCCGGCGTCGGCGATACGCCGCGCACCTTTCCGCCGCTGGCCTCGACGGATTCGATCATGATTGATCAGGCCAGCGTCACCATCCTCGATCTCGTCATCTTCGGCGCGGCGATCCTGACGATGGCGGGGTTCTTCTGGATGTTCGCCTACACCAAGCTCGGCCGCGCGATGCGCGCCGTCGGCATGAATCCCAAGGCCGCCCAGCTCGTCGGGGTCAACATCGGGCGCATCCACATGCTGGTGTGGGGTCTGTCGGGCGTCATCTCCGCCATCGCGGCCTTGTTGATCTCGCCCAAGATCCTGATGACGGCGGACATGGGCTCCATCGTCACGCTCGGTTTCGCGGCGGCCATCATCGGCGGCTTCAACAGTCTGCCGGGCGCGGTCGTCGGCGGCTTCGTCATCGGCGTGTCGGAAAATCTGGTTGGGTTGTTCATCTCCTCGCGCGCCATCGTCGTCGCGCCGTTCGTGGCCATCATGCTGGTGCTGATCGTGCGCCCGCAAGGCCTGTTCGGCGGCCGCACATCCATCAAGAAAGTCTGATGCGCAGCCTCGCTCTCCTCGTCGCGCTCGCCGCGTTGGTCGCGCTGCCCTTCGCGACCACGGGCTATGTCGTCTATCTCGCCAACCTGCTGCTCACCTTCACCGTCATCTGCCTGGGCATGCATCTCGTGCTCGGCGAGGCGGGGCAGTTCTCGTTGGCGCAAGCGGCCTTTTACGGCATCGGCATCTATACCAGCGGCCTCAGCGGCGCGGCGTTCGGTTGGCCGTTTCCCTGCTCGGTGCTGGCCGCCGGGCTCGTCTCCGCAGTCGTCGGCCTGTTGATCGGCGGGCTGGCGCTGCGGATGCGCGACATCTATCTCGCGCTCGCCACGTTCGCCTTTGGCGAGGCGATGCAATGGGTGCTGATGGATTGGACGTCCGTCACCGGCGGCCCCAACGGGCTCCACATCGCGCCGGCGCGGCTGTTCGGGCTGCAATTGCTGACCGACAAACAAGCTTATCCCGCCGTGCTCGTCATCGCGATTCTGATGCTCGGGCTGGCGATCCTGCTTTCGCGCTCGCGCCTTGGCCGCGCGTTCCGGGCGGTGCGCGAATCCGAAGTGGCGGCGATGGCGATGGGCGTGCCGGTGAAATCAACCAAGCTTATCGCGTTCGCGCTGTCGGCGTTCTTCGCCGGCGTCGGCGGCGGCATGTTCGCGCTCTATTCCACCTATATCCACCCCGACAGCCTGGGCTTCCAGACCACGATCCTGGTGCTGACAATGGTGGTGGTCGGCGGCCTCGGCTCGATCGCCGGCGCTGTCGGCGGCGCCATTGTCTTTGGCCTCATTTCGGAACTTCTGCGACAGACGCCCTCCTATCAGGAAGTCATATATGGGCTCATCCTCATCGTGTTCATGATGTTTGCGCCCAAGGGCCTGTTCGCGTTCCTGGGCGAGAGCTTCGGGAGGCTGCGTCGTGCCTGAGCCTCTCTTGTTGGTTGAAAATCTGACCGTCGCCTTCGGGGGCCTCATCGCGGTGCGCGACTTCAGCCTCGCCGTGGCGCCGGGCGCGATCCACGCGCTCATCGGCCCCAACGGCGCCGGCAAATCGACGACGTTCAACTGCATCTCGCGCTTTTATCAACCAAGCTCCGGTCGCATCCACTTCGACGGGCTCGACATCACGCGCTTGCCGGCCGCGCGCATGGCGGGGCTCGGGGTGGCGCGCAGCTTCCAGAATCTGGAGCTGTTCAACGAACTCAGCGTGTTCGAGAATGTGATGATCGGCGCGCATGTCCATTGCGGCGGCTCCCTGCGCGCGATGCTGCGCGCGCGCCCGCCCGAGACCATGCGCCGCGTCGAGGCTATCCTCGCCCGCACGGGCCTTGCCGACTTCCACGCGACCAAGGCGCGCAACCTCGATTTCGGCCGCCAGAAGATGCTGGAGCTCGCCCGCGCGCTCGCCATCCGCCCGCGCCTGCTGCTGCTCGACGAGCCCGCCGCCGGCCTGCGAAACCGCGAGATCGCAGCGCTCGACCGCCTGCTGTCGACACTGGCGCGCGAGGATGGCGTCACGGTGCTGATCGTCGAGCATGTGATGCAGCTCGTGATGTCGATCAGCGACCGCATCACCGTGCTCAACTTCGGGGCTAAGATCGCGGAAGGCTCGCCGGCCGACGTTCGCAACGATCCCGCCGTCATCGAGGCCTATCTCGGAGAGCCGGGCCTTCATGGTTGATCTGCTCGAAATCGAGGCTGTGTCGGCCTCCTACGGGCGCATCCAGGCGCTCTCGGACGTCAGCCTCAAATTGCAAGAGGGCGCGATCGTGGCGCTGCTCGGCGGCAACGGCGCCGGCAAGACAACCACGCTCAACACGATCTCGCGCCTCGTTCCGGTGACCTCCGGCGTCATCCGCTTCGACGGCCGCGCCATCGAGCGGCTGCCCTCGCACGAGGTCGTGCGCGCCGGCGTCTCGCAGGCGCCGGAGGGGCGCGAGGTGTTCAAGGACATGAGCGTGCGCGAGAACCTCGATCTCGGCGCGCATGTGCGTCGCGATCGCGCCGGCGTGCGCGCCGATCTCGACAAGGCGCTCGACTATTTCCCCGCTCTCAAGGAGCGCCTGCGCCAGAAAGCCGGCACGCTTTCCGGCGGCGAGCAGCAGATGCTGCTGATCGCTCGCGCTCTTATGGCGAGGCCGCGTCTGTTGTTGCTCGACGAGCCCTCGCTCGGGCTCTCGCCGCTGTTGGTGCAGAAGATCTTCGCCATCATCGCCCGCCTCCACGCGGACGGATTGAGCATCCTCCTGGTTGAGCAGAACGTCGCCGTGGCGCTCGCTGTGTCGAGCTACGCCTATATTCTTGAGAACGGCGAGATCGCGCTCGAAGGCCGCTCCGAGGCTTTGCGCAATGACGAGGCTGTCAAACGGACTTATCTCGGGGGCTGACGGCATGAGATTTTCAGGCAAGGCCTATCTGATAACGGGCGCCGCGCGCGGCATTGGCGAGGCCACGGCGCTGCGGTTGGCGAGCGAAGGCGCGGCGATTGCAGCGGCCGATCTCGATGGCGTCGGCCTCGACGCGCTGGCGCATTCGTTGCAGGCCCAAGGCGCGAGGGTGTTCGCTCGGACGCTGGACACCCGCGACAGCGCGGCGACCGACGCCTTCGTCGCCGACGCGCTCGCCAGCCTCGGCCGCCTCGACGGCGCCGCGCCTTGCGCAGGCATCGCGCGCGCCGCCCCAACTGAGGAGATGAGCGACGCGGATTTCGAGGGCGTCCTGGGCGTCAATCTCACCGGCGTCTTTTACACCTGCCGCGCCGTCGGCCGGGCGCTGCTGGCGCGAGATGGCGGCGCGATCGTCAATATCGCCTCGATCACAGCCAAGGGCGGCCAACCCGGCCGCGCCAATTACGCCGCCTCGAAATGGGGCCTCGTCGGCCTCACCAAGACGCTGGCCGTGGAATGGGGCCATCGCGGCGTGCGCGTCAACGCAGTGGCGCCGAACGGCGTCGACACGCCGATGATCCGCGACGGAATCCCGCAAGATTTCCTCAACGACGTGATGCTGGACCGCACGCCGCTCGGCCGTCTCGCCAAGCCTGAAGAGGTCGCCGCGGCCATCGCCTTCCTGTTGAGCGACGAGGCCGCCTATATCAACGGCGCCGTGCTCCAGATCGACGGCGGCCTCACCGCCGGCTTCCTCACCCACCGCCACGGCGCGGATTTCGCCCGCAAAAGCGGCGGCCCCAACGGAGCCTGATATGATGGACAACCAAAAGCCGCTGGCGCTCGTCACCGGCGCGGCGCGCGGCATCGGCCAGGCGATCGCCGCCAGGCTCGGCGCGGACGGCTTCGAGGTCATCGTGCTCGACCGCGACGGCGCGGACGCCGCCGCAGCCGCCATTTCCGGCGCGCGCGGCGCGTCGGTCGATCTCACAAACGCCAAGGCGGTCGAGGCTCTGATCGCCGCCGAGCGCCCGCTCGCCGCGCTCGTCAACAACGCCGGCATATTTGACGAGCGCGCGTTCTTCGATCTCAGCCTCGAAGATTTCCGCCGCATGTATGAGATCAACCTCGTCGCTTTGTTCGCGCTGTCGCAGGCGGCGGCGCGGCGCATGGAGGCCGGAGCCAAGATCGTCAACATCGCGTCGCGCGCCTTTCTCGGCGCGAGGAACCACGCCCATTACGTCGCCTCCAAGGCGGCGGTCGTCGGGCTCACGCGGGCGATGGCGATGGAGTTGGCGCCGCGCGGCATCCTCGTCAACGCCGTCGCTCCCGGCCTCGTCGATACGCCGCTGCTGCAAGCGCTGACGCCGGAGCGCATGGCGGCGCAGCTCGCGCTGCAACCGACCGGCAAGGCCGGGCGGCCGGAGGACATCGCCAACGCCGTCGCCTTTCTCGCCGCGCCGCGCATGGATTTCATCACGGGCCAGGTGCTGCTGGTTGATGGCGGCAAGACGCTCGGCGGAGGGCTCGGCCTGTGAGCGCGCCTTTCAACGAAACGCATGATGTCGTCGTCGTCGGCTCCGGCGCCGGCGGCATGGCGGCGGCGCTCACCGCCGCCTACGCCGGGCTCGACGTCGTGGTGATTGAAAAGGCCGCGACCGTCGGCGGCAGCACCGCCGTCTCCGGCGGCGCGGTCTGGATTCCGATGAACCCGCATTTGGACGCGGTCGGCGCGACCGACAGCCGCGAAGCGGTCTATGCCTATCTCGGCGCCATTCTCGGCAATCGCTTGCGCCGCGACATGATCGACGCCTTCCTCGACGCCGGCCCGGAGATGGTCGCCTTCCTGGAGGCCAACAGCGCCGTGCGCTTCACGCCGCGCGCGGTCTCGCCGGATTATCAACCCGCCCTCCCCGGCGCCTCGCTGAGCGGGCGCACCATCGACCCCAGCCCGTTCGACGGGCGCGAGCTGGGCGAGCATTTCGCATTGTTGCGGCCGCCGTTCGATGAGTTCATGGCCTTCGGCGGCCTCATGGTTGGACGCAAGGACATCGACGCGCTGATGGGCGTCGTCAGTTCCCCCGACAATTTCCTCGCCGCGATGAAACTATTGTCGCGCTATGCGCTCGACCGGCTGCGCTATCCGCGCGGGACGCGATTGTTGATGGGCAACGCGCTCGCCGCGCGGCTGCTGAAATCGGCGCTCGACCGCAAGATTCCACTGCGCACCCGCACTGCGGCGCAGTCGCTTATCCGCGAGAACGGCCGCGTCGTCGGCCTCGTCGCCGAGCGGGACGGAGAGACGTTGCGCATCGCGGCGCGGCGCGGCGTGGTGCTGGCGACGGGCGGGTTTGCGCACGATGCCGCGCGCGTCGCCGCCATGCTGCCGCATGCGAGCCAGCATTACACGATGTCGCCGAAGGACGATCGCGGCGATGGCCTGAGAATGGCGCTCGAAGCCGGCGCCGAAGTCGCCGACGACAATATCGGCAACGCATTCTGGGCGCCGGTTTCAGTGATGCAGGACAAGGGCCGCGAGATCCGCTTTCCTCATCTCATCATGGACCGGCAGAAGCCGGGCCTCGTCGCCGTCAACCAGGCAGGCGAGCGTTTCGTCAACGAAGCGCGCTCCTATCATGAGTTCGTCGAGGCGATGCACCACTCGCACGAGACGACGCCGACGATCCCCGCTTATCTGATCTGCGACCACCGCTTCCTGCGCAAATACGGCCTCGGCCTCGTGCGCCCGGCGTTGCGGCCGCTCGGGCGCTTTCTGCGCTCGGGCTATCTGGTCAGGGCCGCGACGATTCCCGAACTTGCGAGCCGGCTCGGCATGGACGCCGGAAGGTTGACCAAGACGATCGCGCGCATGAACGAATACGCGCTGACCGGCGTCGATGCGGAATTCGGCAAGGGCGGCGACGCCTACAACCAATATCTCGGCGACCCCAAACATAAGCCGAACCCCTGCCTCGGCCCGATCGAGCGCGCGCCGTTCTACGCCGTGCGCGTCTATCCCGGCGACATCGGCACGGCGGCCGGGCTTAAGACTGATGCGCGGGCGCGCGTGCTCGGCGCCGGGGGCGAGCCGATCGGCGGGCTCTACGCCTGCGGCAACGACATGAACTCGGTCATGGCCGGCGCCTATCCCGGCGCCGGCATCACCCTCGGCCCGGCGCTGACCTTCGGCTATATAGTCGGGCGCGAACTCGCGCGCGGCTGAGCGCCGCATCAACCAAGGACCTTTCGTCGATGAAAATCTACTTTTCCCCGACCTCCCCCTATGTGCGCAAGGTTCTTGTCGTCGCGCACGCGCTCGGGCTTGCCGACCGCATCGAGAAGCTGCCGTCGGCCGCCCATCCCGTCCATCGCGACCGTGGGATCGTCGCCCACAATCCGCTCGGGCAGGTGCCGACCTTCTTCACCGACGAGGGGGTGATGCTAACCGACAGCCGCGTCATCTGCGAATATCTCGATGCGCTCGGCGGCGGCGGCCTGTTTCCCGCCCCGGGCCCAGCGCGCTGGCGCGCGCTGACGGATCAGGCGCTCGGCGACGGCGCGCTCGCGGCGGCGCTGCTGGCGCGCTACGAATCCGCGGTGCGGCCGGCGGAGAAGCAATGGCCGGAATGGCTCGACGGACAGGTCGACAAGATCATCGAGACCCTCGGCGTGATCGAAAAGAGCGCCGCCGCGTTCGGCGACCGCTTCGACATCGGCACGATCACCTTGGGCTGTCTGCTCAGCTACCTCGACTTGCGTTTCGCCGCGCTCTCCTGGCGCAACGGACGCCCCGACGCCGCCGCCTGGTTCGCCCGCTTCGACGAGCGGCCTGCGATGGCCGCGACACGGTTGAGCGTCTGACCTCGGCGGGATCGCAACGGTTTGAACGCGCGGTGGTTTTCGCCCCCACCCGAGCCCTCCCCCGTCAAGGGGGAGGGGACGTCGGCGCCGCCGGCGGACGGGGGAGCGCTCCAGAGGCTCGCGAATTGACGTCTAAGCCATTGAAATCGCGCTAAATCCTCATGGAAAGCGCGTTTCGTCTCGTTCAGACGGCGTCTTCCTGCGCGCGGCGGCCGAAGTCGGGCGCCGCCGTCTCCTGGCCCTGCTCGACGATGGCGCGACGGATCGCCCGCGTGCGGGTGAACAGGTCGAACAGGCCCTCTCCGTCGCCGCGCCGGATCATGCGTTGCAGCGCCGTCAATTCCTCGGTGAAGCGGCCGAGCATCTCCATCACCGCCTCGCGATTGTTGAGGAACACGTCGCGCCACATCGTCGGATCGGAGGCCGCCAGGCGCGTCGAATCGCGAAAGCCGCCGGCGGAGAATTTAATCACCTCCGAGCGCAGCGAATCCTCCAGATCGGCGGCGGTGCCGACGAGATTGTAGGCGACGAGATGCGGAACATGGCTGGTGATCGCCAGCACCAGGTCGTGGTGCTCCGGCGTCATGATCTCGACATTGGCGCCGAAGGCCGCCCAGAACGCGCGCACCTTCTCCACCGCTTGCGGCTCGCCCCCCGGCGGCGGGGTGAGGATGCACCAACGGTTGCGGAACAGGGTGGCGAAGCCTGCGTCCGGCCCGGAATTCTCGGTGCCCGCAACCGGATGGGCGGGCACGAAATGCACGCCCTGCGGCAAGCGCGGCCCGACCTCGGCGACCACCGCTGTCTTGACCGAGCCGACGTCGGAGACGATCGCGCCCGCCTTCAGCGCCGGCGCCATAGCTTGCGTGATCTCGGCGTTCGCTCCGACCGGCGCGCAGAGGATGACGAGATCGGCCTCGCGCACCGCCTCGGCGACCGAGCCGGCGTAAGCCTGCCCGAGACCCAAAGCCTCGGCGCGGGCGAGCGCGGCCGCGTCGCGGTCGTGGATGACGACACGGCCCGCCGCGCCAGTGCGGGCGCAGGCGTGGGCGATCGAGGAGCCGATGAGCCCGACGCCGATCAGGGCGACGGTCGCGAACAGCGGCTCAGGCAGGGGGGACAACGCCTGCGTCATGCCGAAAGAAAGCGCTTCAGCGCCGCGACGACGCCGACATTGGCCTCCTCCTCGCCGATTGTGAGACGCAGGCAATCGGGCAGGCCGTAGCCGCCCATGCCGCGCAGCACGAAGCCGGCGGTGGTCAGCGCCGCATCGGCGTGGCGCGCCTGCGTGGCGTCTCGGAAACGGATCAGCAGGAAATTGCCATAGCTCGGCGGGACTTCGAGCCCGAGCGCCTGTAACTCGCGCCTGAGCCACGGCAGCCAGCGCGCGTTATGGGCGATCGCCGAGGCCAGATGCTGGGGATCGCCCAGCGCGGCGACGCCGGCGGCTTGGGCTGCGGCATTGACGTTGAATGGCCCGCGAATCCGGTTCAGCGCGTCGATGAGATAAGGCTGCGCATAGGCCCAGCCGATGCGCAGGCCCGCCAGCCCATAGGCCTTGGAGAAGGTGCGCAGCATCACGACGTTCTCATGCGCGTCGACGAACTCGGCGCCGGCCTCGTAGGTCTCTTCGGCGACATATTCGGCATAGGCGGAATCGAGCACCAGCAGCACGTCGGCAGGCAGGCCCGCGTGCAGGCGCGCCAACTCGCCCCGCGACAGCAGCGCGCCGGTCGGGTTGTTGGGATTGGCGAAGAAGACGACGCGCGTGCGCGCGCTGACGCGGGCGAGCAGCGCATCGACATCGGCCGTCCAGTCGCGCTCCGGCGCGATGACCGGCGTGCCGCCCGCCGCGCGGATGGCGATGGGGTAGGAGAGAAAGCCGAACTGGCTGTAAAGCCCCTCGTCGCCGGGCGTCAGGAAAACCTGGGCGATGAGGCCGATCAGCTCGTCCGAGCCATTGCCGCACAGGATGCGCTGGGGATCGAGCCCGTGGCGCTCGCCGATGGCGTGACGCAAGGCGTGCGCGCCGCCGTCGGGATAGAGCGCGAGGTTCGCCGCCGCCTCACGATAGGCCGCAACG
>JAJYDD010000056.1 GCA_021777795.1 Pseudomonadota bacterium
TTGCGGCGGCATTCGCGGCGGCTGGGACAATCTGCTGGCGGTCATCCCTGGCGGATCGTCGGTGCGCATGGTGCCGGCGGCGCAGATGATCGACACGCCGATGGATTTCGATTCGCTGTCGAAGCTGCGCTCCGGCCTCGGCACGGCGGCGGTCATCGTGATGGACAAATCGACCGACATCGTGCGCGCCATCGCGCGGCTGTCGTATTTCTACAAGCACGAGAGCTGTGGCCAATGCACGCCGTGCCGCGAGGGCACGGGCTGGATGTGGCGCGTGATGACGCGCATGGCCGAGGGCAGGGCCCAAAAGCGCGAAATCGACATGCTGCTGGAAGTCACCAAGCAGGTCGAGGGCCACACGATCTGCGCGCTCGGCGACGCGGCGGCCTGGCCCATCCAGGGCCTGATCGCGCATTTCCGGCCGGAGATCGAGCGCCGCATCGACGCCTATTCCGCCAACCCGCACAGCGAGCCTGTGCGCGTGGCGGCGGAGTAGCGGGCGATGGCGGAGGAGCCGGACAATCTCGTCTTGTCGTTGCTTCGCGATATGCGGGCGGACATCAAGGACGTGCGCAAGGACATGTCGCGGATCGACCAGACCTTGCGCGAGGTTCGCCTCACACTGGTCGGTCATGACCTTCGCTTCGACGCGCTCGACGAAAAGATCGAAATGATCCGTGAGGGCACGGTCTGCGCCATCGGTTTGGCGGCCACCGCCGGCCGCGCTCACGTCGATCTTCGCAAGCAGATGGCCGGCCCAGCGCGCAGGGTCGAAAAGCTGGAACGGACGAAATGAGCAAAATCGTCATCGACGGCAAAGAGATCGACGTACCCGCCGAATACACGCTGTTGCAGGCGTGCGAGGCGGCAGGCGCCGAAGTGCCGCGCTTCTGTTTCCACGAGCGGCTGTCGATCGCCGGCAACTGCCGCATGTGCCTGGTCGAGGTGAAGGGCGGGCCGCCGAAGCCGACCGCCTCCTGCGCGATGGCGGTCAAGGATCTGCGCCCGGGGCCCAAGGGTGAACCGCCGGTGGTGGAGACCAATTCGCCGATGGCGCGCAAGGCGCGGCAGGCGACGATGGAGTTCCTGCTCATCAACCATCCGCTCGATTGCCCGATCTGCGATCAGGGCGGCGAATGCGATCTGCAAGATCAGGCGATGGCCTATGGCGTCGATTCCTCGCGCTTTCACGAGAACAAGCGGGCGGTCGCCAACAAATACCTCGGCGCGCTCGTCAAGACGGAGATGAACCGCTGCATTCAATGCACGCGCTGCATCCGTTTCGTCACCGAGGTCGCCGGCGTCTCCGAACTCGGCGCCACCGGGCGCGGCGAGGATATGGAGATCACCTCCTATCTCGAAGAGGCGTTGACGTCGGAGTTGCAAGGCAACATCGTCGATCTATGCCCGGTCGGCGCGCTGACTTCGAAGCCGACGCAGTTTCATGCCCGGCCGTGGGAATATTCCAAGACCGAGTCGATCGACGTGATGGACGCGCTCGGCTCGGCTATCCGGGTCGATGCGCGCGGCCGCGAGGTGGTGCGTATCCTGCCGAGGCTCAACGAGGCGGTCAACGAGGAGTGGATCTCAGACAAGACGCGCCATATCGTCGACGGGCTCAAGGTGCAGCGCATCGATCGGCCTTACGTGCGGGTTGGCGGCAAGCTTAAGCCGGCGACTTGGGCCGAGGCTTTCGCGGCGATCGCGAGCAAGGCGAAGGCGACGGCGCCTGAGAAGCTCGGCGCCATCGTCGGCGATTTGGCGACGGTCGAGGAGATGTTCGCGCTCAAGGGGCTTATCGACAAGCTCGGTTCGAGCAACATCGATTGCCGGCAGGACGGCTCGAAGCTGCATCCGAAATTTGGCCGCGCATCCTATCTCTTCAACTCGACCATCGCCGGGATCGACGAGGCCGACGCGATCATGGTGATCGGATCGAATTCGCGCCTCGAAGCGCCGGTGCTCAACGCCCGCATCCGTAAGCGCTGGCTGACCGGAAGCTGCCTTACGGGCGTGCTAGGCGAGAAGGCGGACCTGACCTGGAATTACAATTACCTCGGCGCGGGGCCTGAAAGTCTGGCGCGGTTTGCCGAGCATCCGCCGGCGGATAAGCAGAAGCCGATGTTCATTCTCGGCGCCGGCGCCTTCGCGCGGCCGGATGGCGAGGCGGTGCTGGCGCTTGCCGCCAAGGCGGCGGCCTCGCTTGGCGTGGTCAGGGATGGCTGGAACGGGTTCAACGTGCTGCATACGGCGGCCAGCCGTGTCGGCGGGCTCGATCTCGGCCTCGTGCCGGGGCAGGGCGGCCTCGAAGCGCTGGAGATGGCTAAGGGCGGCGTCGACCTGCTGTTCAACCTCGGCGCGGACGAGATCGACATCGCGCCGGGCGCCTTCGTCGTCTATATCGGCACGCATGGCGATCGCGGCGCGCATCGCGCCGACGTCATATTGCCGGGCGCCGCCTATACCGAAAAGACTGGCATTTATGTCAACACCGAGGGGCGGCCGCAATTCGCGGACCGCGCGGTCTTCCCGCTAGGCGAGGCGCGAGAGGATTGGGCGATTCTTCGCGCGCTGTCCGAGCGTCTCGGGGCGAAGCTGCCCTATGACTCGCTGACGGGCTTGCGCGCGGCTCTCGCCGTGGCCTATCCGCATCTCGTCAAATATGACGTCGTCACGCCGGCGGACGCTTCGGGGCTCACGGGCCTCACGGCGGGCGGCGTCGCCTCGGGCGAGGCCTTCGCGTCGCCGGTGCGTGACTTCTACCTGACCAATCCGATCGCGCGCGCCTCGCGCGTCATGGCCGAATGCTCGGCGCTGGCGAGCCGGCGGCTCGCGGCGGCGGCGGAATAGGGTTCCCCATGAGCAGCCTCACGCCTTCACGGCCAAGCGAAGACAAATCAATCCTCGTCGTCGGCGGGGTCGCTGCGGCGGCGATCGTCGTCATCCTGCTCGGCGTTATCTATGGCTTCGCCGAGAAGCATTGGGGCGCCGGGATCGAGCATTGGTTCTATACGACCGCGTTCGGCGCGGTCGTGCGCTACATCCTGGAGAGCCTCATCCTGCTTGTCGGCGTGCTGATCTCGACGGCGATCCTGATCTACGGCGAGCGCAAGATCTGGGCGTCGGTGCAGTTGCGCCGTGGCCCGAACGTCGTCGGCCCCTGGGGCGTGATGCAGCCTTTCGCCGACTTCTTGAAGTTCATCCTCAAGGAGCCGGTGATTCCGTCCAGCGCCAACAAGGGCGTGTTCATTCTGGCGCCGCTCGTCGGCGTCGTGCTGGCGATGTCGGCGTGGGCAGTGATCCCGGTCGCGAGCGGCTGGGTGGTGGCGGACATAAATGTCGGCGTCCTCTACCTGTTCGCGGTGTCGTCGCTCGGCGTGTACGGCATCATCATGGCCGGCTGGGCGTCGAACTCGAAATACGCCTTCCTGTCCGCCCTGCGCTCGGCGGCGCAGATGGTGTCCTACGAGGTTTCGATCGGCTTCGTCATTGTGACGGTGCTGCTCTGCGCGGGGTCGCTGAACCTGACGGAGATCGTTCGCGCGCAGGATACCTGGGGCGGCATCTTGGGATGGTACTGGCTGCGGCTGCTGCCGATGTGCGTGATCTTCTTCGTCTCGTCGCTGGCGGAGACCAATCGTCCGCCGTTCGACCTCGTCGAGGCCGAGTCCGAGTTGGTGGCGGGCTATCAGGTCGAATATTCGGCCTCGATGTTCCTGCTGCAATTCCTCGGCGAGTTGGTTGCGATCCTGGCGATGTCGTCGATGATGACCGTCATGTTCCTGGGCGGCTGGCTGTCGCCGTTGCCGTTCCCGCCGTTCACCTGGGTGCCGGGGATCATCTGGTTCCTCATCAAGGCCTGGGCGGTTGTGTTCTGCTTCTCGATGACCAAGGCGGTCGTGCCGCGCTACCGCTACGATCAGCTCATGCGGCTGGGCTGGAAGGTGTTCCTGCCGATCTCGCTGGCGATGGTGGTGATCGTGGCGGCTTTCGTCGAAATGTTCGGTTCGGTGGGGCGGTAACATGGCGCTCAAACTCGATCAGGCCGCCCGTTCGCTGTTCCTCAGCGAGTTCATCGGCGCGTTCGCCATTGGCATTCGCTACATGTTCAAGCCGAAGGCGACGCTCAATTATCCGCACGAAAAATCGCCGCTGTCGCCGCGCTTCCGGGGCGAGCACGCGCTGCGCCGTTATCCCAACGGGGAGGAGCGCTGCATCGCCTGCAAGCTTTGCGAGGCGATCTGCCCGGCGCAGGCGATCACCATCGAGGCGGGGCCGCGCCGCAATGACGGCACCCGGCGCACGACTCGATACGACATCGACATGGTGAAATGCATCTATTGTGGCATGTGCCAGGAGGCCTGTCCGGTGGACGCCATCGTCGAGGGGCCGAATTTCGAGTTCTCGACCGAGACGCGCGAGGAGCTCTACTACGAGAAGGAGCGGCTGCTCGCCAATGGCGACCGGTGGGAGCGCGAGATCGCCCGCAACATCAAGATGGACGCTCCCTATCGCTGAGCGGACGGCTTTTCGCCGCCGCGCCTGAGCGGTGCGGCGTGCTGGTTTTTGAGGATTGAGGACAATGCTGGCCCAGGCCTTCTTCTTCTGGATTTTCGCCGCCGTATTGGTGGGGTCGGCGCTTGCGGTCATATTGGCGCGCAACCCCGTCCATTCGGTGCTGTTCCTCATCTTGGCCTTCGTCAACGCCTCTGGCTTGTTCGTGCTGATGGGGGCCGAGTTCTTGGCGATGATCCTCATCGTCGTTTATGTCGGCGCCGTCGCGGTGCTGTTCCTGTTCGTCATCATGCTGCTCGACGTCGATTTCGCGCAGCTCAAGCAGGGCTTCGTGCAATATCTGCCGATCGGCGGCCTCATCGCGATCTGCGTCGGCTTCGAGCTTTGGTACGTCACCGCAGGATGGACGCGCTCGCCGCACCCGGCTGCCGCCGCCGCGCCGACCGCGCTGGTTGGCAACACCAAGGCGCTGGGTCTTGTGATCTACACGCGATACGCCTTTTTCTTCGAGGCGGCGGGGCTCATCCTGCTGACAGCGATGATCGGCGCGATCGTGCTGACGCTGCGCCACAAAGTCGGCGTCAAGCGCCAGGACATCGCCGAGCAGGTCGCGCGTTCGCCGGCGACGGCGGTTGAATTGCGCAAGGTCGCCTCGCGCGCCGGCATCTGAGGGGAGCCGCCATGATTATCGGACTGACCCATTATCTCTCGCTGGCGGCGATCCTGTTCACCATCGGCGTGGCGGGCATCATCCTCAACCACAAGAACATCATCATCATCCTGATGTCGGTCGAGTTGATCCTACTCTCCGTCAACATCAATCTGGTAGCGTTCTCGACCTTCTCGGGCGATCTCACCGGCCAGGTCTTCGCGCTGTTCATTCTGACGGTCGCGGCGGCGGAGGCGGCGATCGGGCTGGCGATCCTCGTCGCCTATTATCGCAACCGCGGCTCGATCGCGGTCGAAGACATCAACTCGCTGAAGGGCTGAGCGGGATATGACGTACGCAATCATCGTCTTCCTGCCGCTGCTGGGCTTCCTCTACGCGGGGCTGTTCGGCGACAACAAGGAGCCGCGACGGGCCGAGCTGGTCACCACCACGTTTCTCGGGGTGAGTTGCTTCCTGTCCTGGCTGGCGTTCATCGCTGTGGCGTTCAGCTCCGATCCGCAGGCCTATGTCGTGCCGCTCGGCAACTGGATTTCCGTCGGCAAGCTGTCGGTCGAATGGTCTCTGCGCATCGATACGCTGACCGGCGTCATGCTGGTCGTGGTGACGACGGTGTCGATGCTCGTCCACATGTATTCGATCGGCTACATGCACGAGGACGAGTCGCAGCCGCGGTTCTTCGCCTATCTGTCGCTATTCACCTTCGCCATGTTGATGCTGGTGACGGCCGATAATCTCGTGCAGATGTTCTTCGGCTGGGAGGGCGTCGGCCTCGCCTCCTATCTGCTGATCGGGTTCTGGTACACGCGCCCCTCGGCCAATGCGGCGGCGATCAAGGCTTTTGTCGTCAACCGCGTCGGCGATTTCGGCTTCGCCCTCGGCATCTTCCTTCTGTTCCGGCTGACGGGTTCGGTGAGCCTGGAGGCGGCGCGTGCGGCCGCGCCCAGCCTAGTTGGCGTCAATGTCCACGTTTTCGGCATGGATCTCGATGCGCTGACGATCACTTGTCTGCTGCTGTTCATGGGAGCGATGGGCAAGTCCGCGCAGTTCCTGCTGCACACCTGGTTGCCGGACGCGATGGAGGGCCCGACGCCGGTCTCCGCGCTCATTCATGCAGCGACGATGGTGACGGCCGGCGTCTTCATGGTGGCGCGGCTGTCTTTCTTGTTCGACCTGTCGCCGGCGGCGCTTAACTTCGTGCTGTTCATCGGCGGCACGACGGCCTTTTTCGCCGCCACCATCGGCCTTGTGCAGAACGACATCAAGCGCGTCATCGCTTATTCGACCTGCTCGCAGCTCGGCTATATGTTCGTTGCCGAGGGCGTCGGCGCCTATGGAGCGGGCATCTTCCACCTGTTCACGCACGCCTTCTTCAAGGCGCTGCTGTTCCTGGGCGCGGGCTCGGTCATCCACGCGATGCACCACGAGCAGGACATGCGCCGCATGGGCGGTCTGAAAGACGAGATCCCCTTCACCTTTTGGATGATGATGATTGGCACGCTGGCGCTGACCGGCGTCGGCCTGCCGTTCACGACGCTCGGCTTCGGCGGGTATGTCTCGAAGGACGCCATCATCGAGGCCTCCTACACGGCGCATGGCTATGTCGGCGCCTATGCCTTCCTTTGCGTGGTGATCGCGGCGGGGATGACCTCGTTCTATTCCTGGCGGCTCATGTTCATGACCTTCTACGGTCGTCGCGGGGAATGGGGCGGCTCTTATGCCGAAGACATGCACGACGAGCACGCTCACGATGAGCCGCAGCATGAACACACGCATGCTCACGCAGTTCACGAATCGCCGCGTGTTATGCTGATTCCGCTCGGCGTGCTTGCCTTCGGCGCGACGTTCGCCGGTGTGTTTTTCCGGCATTGGTTCATCGGCGGCGGCTTCGAAGGCTTCTGGAAGGAGTCTTTGATCCTGGCCAAGGGCAACCATGTGCTGGAGCAGATGGAGCAGGTTCCCTGGCTCGTCTCGTTCCTGCCGTTCTTGATGATGGCGCTCGGCTTCGTGATCGCCTTCTACATGTATGTCGTCGATAAGACCGTGCCGGCGGAGCTGGCGCGGAGCAATCCGCTGCTTTACCGCTTCCTGCTCAACAAGTGGTACTTCGACGAACTCTATGACTTCCTGTTCGTGCGGCCGGCGTTCTGGATCGGCCGCGTGCTGTGGAAGGGTGGCGACGGCGCTATTATCGACGGCCTCGGGCCGGATGGCGTGTCGGCCCGCGTGCTCGACGTGACGCGCAATGTCGTGAGACTGCAAACCGGCTACGTCTATCACTACGCCTTCGCCATGCTGCTGGGGGTGGCGGCGCTGGCGACATGGTATCTGTTCGGGGGACTGCGCTGATGTCCGGCAATTGGGTGCTTTCGGCGCTGCTGATCTTGCCTGTCGTCGGCGCGATCCTCATCGGGCTGCTGCGCGGCGAATCCAAGGAGACGTTGCAGAACGCGCGCTATATCGCGCTGTGGACGACCATCATCGTCTTCCTGCTGAGCCTCTACGCTTGGTCTCAGTTCGATCCGGCCAAGCCCGGCTTCCAACTCGTCGAGCAGTCGAACTGGTTCTCCAGCGTCATTCTCTACAAGCTCGGCGTCGATGGAATTTCGATGCCGTTCGTGTTGCTGACGACCTTCCTGATGCCGTTCTGCATCCTGGCGTCGTGGCGGTCGATCCAGACGCGGGTGAAGTCCTATTTCATCGCCTTCCTGCTGCTCGAAACGCTGATGATCGGCGTGTTTGAGGCGCTCGACCTGCTGTTGTTCTACGTGTTCTTCGAGGGCGGTCTGATACCGATGTTCCTCATCATCGGCGTCTGGGGCGGCAAGCGGCGGGTCTATGCGGCGTTCAAGTTCTTCCTCTACACGTTGACCGGCTCGCTGCTGATGCTGCTCGGCGTGATGGCGATGTACTGGACCGCCCACACCAGCGACATCACGGTGCTGCTGCACACCCATTTCTCGCCGACCATGCAGTTCTGGCTGTGGCTCGCCTTCTTCGCCTCCTTCGCGGTGAAGATGCCGATGTGGCCGGTCCATACCTGGTTGCCGGACGCCCACGTCGAGGCGCCGACCGCGGGCTCCGTTATCCTGGCCGGCATTCTGCTGAAGATGGGCGGTTACGGCTTCCTGCGCTTCTCGCTGCCGATGTTCCCTGACGCCAGCGTCTATTTCGCGCCGATGGTGTTCGCGCTGTCGGTCATCGCCATCATCTACACCTCGCTGGTGGCGTTGGTGCAGGAGGACATGAAGAAGCTCATCGCCTATTCCTCCGTCGCCCATATGGGTTTCGTGACGATGGGCATCTTCTCCGGCAATACGCAGGGCGTGCAGGGTGCGGTGTTTCAGATGGTGAGCCACGGGCTCGTCTCGGGCGCGCTGTTCCTCTGTGTCGGCGTCGTTTACGACCGGCTGCACACACGCGAAATCGCCGCCTATGGCGGCCTCGTCAAGCGCATGCCGCGTTATGCGGTGGCGTTCCTGGTGTTCACGCTGGCCAATGTTGGCTTGCCCGGCACCTCTGGTTTCGTCGGCGAGTTCCTCACCTTGATCGGCGCCTTCCAGGCCAACACCTGGGTTGCTTTTTTCGCCACTACAGGCGTCATCTTCTCGGCGGCCTATGCGCTCTATCTCTATCGCCGGGTGATCTTCGGCGCGCTCGAAAAGCCTACGCTGCTGACTATTCAGGACGTGACTTTCCGTGAGCAGGTCATTCTCGTCCCGCTGCTGCTTTTGACAGTCTTTTTCGGCGTGCATCCACAGCCCATCCTCAATGCTAGCGCGGCCTCCGTGGAGCTGCTTCTGCAAGGCGTTCAACATGCGGCCGCCGCTGTGCGGACGGCCGGGCTGTGACGGGCGCGGGTAAACAGGTTTGGGGCCAAACGAGATGAACGTGACCGCGCTCTCGCTTCCGGTGGTGATGCCGGAACTCATCCTCTCCCTCGGCGCGCTGGCGCTGATCCTCATCGGCGCCTTGCGCGGCGAGCGCTCGGTGTGGCTCGTCACCGAACTGGCGGTGGCGCTGCTAGGCGTGGCTCTGGCTGTCGTGGTGTTCGACAAGCGGACGGAGGGCGTGACCTTCTATGGCGCTTTCACCAATGACGGCTTCGCCCGCTTCATGAAGGCGCTGGCGCTGATCGGCTCGCTGACGTCGCTGCTGCTGTCGCTCGATTTCCTGCGCCATCATCGCTACGGCGGCTTCGAGTTCCCGATCCTCATGGTGCTGTCGACCATCGGCATGATGATGCTGATTTCGGCCAGCGATTTTATCGCGCTCTATCTCGGCCTCGAACTGATGAGCCTTTCGCTCTATGTCGTCGCGGCCTATCGGCGCGACGATATGCGCTCCTCCGAAGCGGGCCTCAAATATTTCGTGTTGGGCGCGCTATCTTCGGGCATGCTGCTCTACGGCATGTCGCTGATGTACGGCTTTTCCGGGACGGTGAACTTCAAGGGCGTCGCGGAAGCGCTCTCGGGCCATGCGCCGGTCGGCGTCGTGTTTGGGCTGGTTTTCATCATCGCGGGGTTGGCGTTCAAGATTTCCGCCGTGCCGTTCCATATGTGGACGCCCGACGTCTACGAGGGCGCGCCGACTCCAGTGACGACGTTCTTCGCCTCGGCGCCGAAAATGGCGGCGATGGCGGTGATCGTGCGCATAATGCTGACCGCCTTCCCGCATATCTCGACGGAATGGCGCCAGATCGTCACCTTCGTCTCCATTGCCTCGATGGCGCTCGGCTCCTTCGCGGCGATCGGACAGACCAACATCAAGCGGCTGATGGCCTATTCCTCGATTGGCCACATGGGCTTCGCGCTCGTCGGGGTCGCGGCCGGCTCGGTCGAGGGCGCGCAGGGCGTCGCGCTGTATATGGCGATCTATCTGGTGATGACGCTCGGAACTTTCGCCGGCGTCTTGTCCATGCGTCGTAACGGCGAATATGTCGAGACTATCGCGGATTTGGCCGGGCTTTCGCGCACCAACCCGTCGATGGCGTTCTTCCTGGCGGCGATGATGTTTTCGCTCGCTGGCGTGCCGCCGCTCGGCGGCTTCTTCGCCAAGTTCTATGTGTTCGCCGCGGCGATGAACGCCGGGCTTTACGGCTTGGCCGTCATCGGCGTGCTTCTGAGCGCGGTGGGCGCCTTCTACTATCTGCGTATCGTCAAGATCATGTATTTCGATGAAGCCGCTCAGCCGTTCGACGCGCCCAAGACGACGCAGCGCATTGTGCTGGGGCTGTCCTCGGCGGTGTTGATCCTTGGCGTGTTCGTCCCGGCGCCGCTTACGTCCGCGGCGCTGGCGGCGGCGAAGTCGCTGTTCTGAGGCCGCCGTTGGCGGAAGGGGAGAACGCACCGCGTCGCTACGCGATCCAGGGCTGGCGCGTCGAGCGCTTCGCCGTCCTGGATTCGACCAGCGAGGAAGCCAAACGTCGGGCGCTCGCCGGCGACCCTGGCCGGCTGTGGATCGTCGCCGACCGGCAGACCGCCGGGCGCGGCAGACACGGGCGCGATTGGCGCTCGCCGACAGGCAATTTCCACGGCAGCGCCCTGCTCGTCTCGCCCTGCGCGGTGACGGACGCGCCGCAGCTCGGCTTTGTCGCGGGGCTGGCGGCGCGCGCGGCGATCGGCGATCTCGGAGCGGTGGGCGTGGCGCTCAAATGGCCCAATGATCTCGTCGTCGATGGCGCCAAGCTCGCCGGCATCCTGCTGGAGGGTTGGACGTTCGCCGCCGCGCCTTTCGCGTTGTCAATCGGCATCGGCGTCAATCTCGCCTTCCACCCGGATGATCTTGCATATCCTACCACCGACGTAAGCGTATTGGTCGGTCGGCCGGTCAGTGTGCGCGAGTTCCTGGAGCGGCTGGCGGTGCGGTTCGAGGAGCGGCTGGCGATGTTTGCGCGCGGCGCCGGCTTCGCCGCCATCCGCGAGCAATGGCTGGCGGCGGCGGCGGGGCTCGGCCAGCCGATGCGCGCGACCACGGCGGTGGGCGCGCGCGAGGGGGTGTTCGAGGGCCTTGATCCGCGTGGGCGTTTGCTTTTGCGGCGGCAAGACGCGATAGAGACGATCGAATCCGCTGACATTGCCCTTTTGGGAGCGGCGGCCGTCGCGCCGCCGCGCAAGAAAGTTTGACTTAAGATGCAGGACGACGCGCAACTCGTGTTCGTGGCCCTCGGGGGCCTGCGCGAAATCGGCATGAACTGCGCCCTTTACGGCTTCGGCCCCGCGCGCCGGCGCAAATGGATGATGGTCGATCTCGGCCTCGCCTTCGCCGGCGAGGAGGCCCCGGGCGTCGATCTCATCATGCCCGATCTCGCCTTCGTGCAGAGCATCAAGCGCGATCTCGCCGGCATCGTCATCACCCACGCCCACGAGGATCATATCGGCGCGCTGGCGGAGCTTTGGCCCTCGCTCGGCGCGCCCGTCTACATGACGCGCTTCGCGGCCGGCCTCGCGGAGGCGCGCCGGCTTGGCGAACCGGGGGCGCCGAAGATTCCGATTCGCGCCGTGCCGCTCGGCGGCCGCGTCGAGATCGGCCCGTTCGAGGTCGAGTTCATCCCTGTCGCGCATTCGATCCCCGAGAGCGCTGCGCTCGCCATCCGCAGCCCGGCAGGCCTCGTCGTCCATACTGGCGATTGGAAGATCGACCCGGCGCCCGGCGTCGGCTTCCCGACCGACGAGGCGCGGCTGAAAGCGCTCGGCGACGAGGGCGTGCTGGCTATGATTTGCGATTCCACCAATGTCGTGCGCGAGGGCGAAAGCCCGTCGGAGGCCGATGTCGCGCGCACGCTGCGCGAATTGGTGGCTGAGGCCAGGGGCCGCGTCGTCGTGACGACCTTCGCCTCCAATGTCGCGCGGCTTCGCGCGGCGGCCGAGGCGGGGCTCGCGGCGGGTAGGCAGGTGCTCGTCATAGGCCGGGCGATGGAGCGCGTCGTCGCGGTCGCGCGCGAATGCGGCTATCTCGAAGGCCTGCCGCCGTTTCTGGGTCCCGATCCGTTCGACCGTCTGCCGCGCGACAAAGTGCTGGCGCTGGCGACCGGCAGCCAGGGCGAGCCGCGCGCGGCGCTGGCGCGCATGTCGGAGGACGAGTACCCGCGGGCCTCGCTGGCCGCCGGCGATCGCGTCATCTTCTCCTCGCGCACCATTCCCGGCAACGAGAAAGCCGTCGGGCGCATCATCAACGCGTTCAGCGAGCGCAATATCGAGGTGGTCACCGATCGCACGCATCTCGTTCATGTCTCCGGCCATCCGCGCCGCGCCGAGATGCGGCGTATGTATGAGTGGATTCGGCCGCAAATCGCCGTGCCCGCTCATGGCGAGCCGATGCACCTGACCGAGCACGTCGCTTTCGCCAAGGCGCAGGGCGTCAAGGAAGTGGTGCGGCCGTTCAACGGCGACGTCGTCGCACTGGAGGCGGGCTCTGCGAGGCTCGTCAATCACGTAACAGTGGGCCGGCGCTACCGCGACGGCGATATCCTGTTGCCCGCCGGCGCCGAATGCATCGCCGAGCGGCGCCGTCTTTCCATCGCCGGCGTCGTGTCGGTCGCGCTGGCGCTTTCCGACAAGGGCGATCTCGTCGGCGATCCCGACGTGATGATCGCGGGGCTGCCGCAAAGCACCCGCGACGGCGCCGGCTTCGACGCACTGATCGACGCCGCCATTTTCGAGACCATCGAGAGCCTGCCGCGCGCCAAGCGCCGCGACGCCGATTTCGTCTCGACCGCGATTGAGCGGGCGGTTCGCAATTCCGTCAACGCCGTCTGGGGCAAGCGCCCGGTCGTCCACGTTCTCGTCGTCGAAGTCTAGGAGCCTGCATGATCGGCCGCCTGAACCATGTCGCTATCGCCACCGCCGATCTCGACAAGGCGGCCCGGGTTTATCGCGAGAGCCTCGGCGCCCGGGTCTCGGCCCCGACCGCGATCCCTGAGCACGGCGTGACTGTGGTTTTCGTTGAGACCGGCAACACCAAGATTGAATTGTTGCAGCCGCTGGGAGCGAATTCGCCGATCGCCAAATTCTTGGAGAAAAACCCCGATGGCGGCATGCATCACCTGTGCTTCGAGGTCGACGACATTCTCAGCGCCCGCGACGCGCTGAAGGCGACGGGCGCGCGCGCGCTCGGCGACGGCGAGCCGAAGATCGGCGCTCACGGCAAGCCGGTGCTGTTCCTGCATCCCAAGGACTTTGGCGGCACGCTGATCGAGATCGAGCAGGCTTAAGCCGCCTCGGAGCGTTCCTGCGCGAGCGCGGCGAGCAGATCTTCCTCCCACATCGGCCGGCCGAACAGGAAACCCTGCGCCAGCCGGCAGCCGGAGCGCGCGAGGAATTCGGCCTGCGCCTCCGTCTCCACACCCTCCGCGAGCACCTCGACGTCGAGCGAATGGCCGAGCCGGATGACGGCGGCGGCGATCTCCATGCCGGTGGCGTCAAAGGGTATATCCTGAATGAAGGCACGGTCGAGCTT
This sequence comes from Pseudomonadota bacterium, assembly GCA_021777795.1. Classification (GTDB taxonomy): domain Bacteria; phylum Pseudomonadota; class Alphaproteobacteria; order Rhizobiales; family Beijerinckiaceae; genus Roseiarcus. The sequence goes on from JAJYDD010000056.1 coordinate 13,640, forward strand.
CAGCTTGTCGATCGGAAAATGCTTGAGATAGGCGAGAGTGGAATGGCCCGTGCCGAAATCGTCAATCGAGATGCGAAGCCCGAGCGCCCTTAGCTGACGCAACTTGGCCGCCGCGTCCTTCTGATCCATCAACACACTCTCGGTGATCTCGATCTCTACCCGCTCGAACGGCAGTCCCGTCTCGTTGAGGATCGCGGCGATGCGCTCGCAAAGGTCGCTGCGCTCAAACTGGCGCGGGGAAATGTTGATCGACAATCTCTTGAGGTCGACGCCGGCGTCGAGCCACGCCTTCATGCGCTCAGCGGCGCGGCGCAGCACCCATTCGCCGATCTGCAAGATGAGGCCGGTTTTCTCGGCCAACGGAATGAAGCGCCCCGGCGGCGTCATGCCC
>JAJYDD010000569.1 GCA_021777795.1 Pseudomonadota bacterium
CAAGACCGAGATGACGGCGCGCATCGCCGAGTCCCGAGGCGCCCGCGTCGTCTTTCACCTGCGCATCAACGATCAGCACAAGTTCCGCCTGCTCGCCGCCGCGCAGGCGGTGCTGTTTCCCTCCCGCTTCGAGGGCTACGGCTATCCCCCGGTCGAGGCCGCCTATAGCGGGACGGAGAGCGTCGTCTTCGATCTGCCGGTGTTGCGCGAGACGGTGGGCGACGTCGCCCATTTCGCCGCGACGCCCGACGTCGCAGGCTTCGGGCGCGCGATGGAGACGGCGCTCGCCCGGCCGCTGCGTCGCGCCGAGTTGCGACAGGCGGTGTTCGAGATCAGCGACTTCCCGCGCTGCGCGCTGCGGCTCGCCGACATTTTGCTGCGCAGCGCCGATAGCGTGGCGCCGCTGAAACCGCGCCCGTTTCGCGCAGCGCTGGGGCCGTTCACGCGGGTCGTCGCCTCCAGGCTCATCGACCGCCATGCGCCCACGTCGCCGTGGCCGCCCCATGTCGCCAGCGCCGTCGAGACGACGGGGGGCGATCTGCTGGTCACGCTACGGGCGTGGCTGCCGGAGACCGCCTCTGCGGTCGAGGTCACGCTGCCGCCCGCCCGCGCGCTGCTGCCCGCCGCTTGGCGGTTGGTCGGCGAGGCCGTCGGCGGCTTCAGGGAGGCGCGGCTTCATGTTCTCGCGCCCAAGAAGGCGCTCGGGCGATCCCTGGTCGCCACGGCGCGGCAAAGCGGCGGCAAGCCGATACCGCCGATCGAATGGCGCATCGAGCTTGCGGCGCCTGCCGACGCCAGCCGCCCGGCGGTGGCGGGGGTGAGCGAGGATCTGAACGGGCCGGCCGGCCGGCGCCTGCGCGGCTGGGCGCTGGCGCGGCGGCCGTTGAGCGAAGCCCTGTTCGCTTCCGACGGGCGGGCGTGGCGAACGATTGCGATCGATCGTGAGCGCAGCGACATCGCGAGCAAATATCCGGCCTACGAAGCCCCGCGCTGCGAGTTCCGCGCCGAACTGCCGCCCGGCTGCGATCTCGACGGCGCCCGCGCGCTGCTGCTTTGCCTCGACGCAGCCCTCAACGCCGTCGACGCCCTCATCGGCTGGCCGCCGAAGCCCTCAAGTTATTTCGACGGGGCCGCCAAGTACGTCGAGGCCGCGCCGGTCGCGTTCGCGGGCGTCGGCCCCAGGCCGCGGCGCCCGCAAATCGGCGAGGTCGCGCTGGCGCCCGTCAACCAGGCAGGCTGGCGCAACGGCGTGGCGCTTGTCGGCGCCCTCGATAGCCTCGGCGCGGTCGCCCTCGCCAAGGAGACGCCGCCCGAGCTTGTGAAGCCGGGGGCCGTGCTGCGCTTCGCCTCGGGCGCGGCGCGGCGCGTTCTCGCCGTCGAGCCGCAAGCCGCGTTCCTGCTGGCGCGGCTGGAGGGAACGCTGTCGCCCGAAGCCATCGGCCGGGCGGCCCGCGCGACGGTGCACGACGGCGACTGGAACCCGGCGGCGGAGCGCGAATTCAGCCTGTTTGCGTGGACGGACAGCCGCTGGTGGCGCGGCGTCTGGAACACGCGGGACCGCCGGTTTCGTTGTGGCTTCGCCATCAAGACGGCGCAGGCGGAGGCGTTGGGGCTGAAGGTTGGCGCCGAGCTGCGCTTCGCCGCCGCCGGGCGGCGCGAGATCGTGGATATTGACGAGAACCGCGGCAATATGCGGGTCTGGCTCGACGCAGCGATAGGCCCGCTCGCCGACGCCGCGCAAGCCGTGGCGATCCTCGGCGACGCGGACGAGGCGGAAGGTCTCGCCTTCGCCCGCCTCGCCGATGATCCCCGCGCAATCGTGGTCGAATCCGAGCCGGCGCGCCGGATCCGCAAAGGCGATCTACTGCGCCTCGGCGAGGCGCGCGTGCGCGTCCTCGCCGTCGAAAGTCAAGGCGATCAGGTGCGGCTGACGCTCGACCACGCCCCCGGCGACTTGTCGGACGCCGCGACGTTGCGCCTCGTCGACGAGGCCGACGCCGTGGACGGGTACGCGAGCCCCTACACGCGCCCAGGCTTCGCCCTGAAGGGCGCGGACCCGCTGTTTCGGGTCCTCGCCCGCGAAGCCTTATTGCGGGGCTCGGCGCTGCGGGCGGCGCAGACCGCGCCGTCCGCGCAGCGGCGCGCCTTGATTGTCAGCGCGGTGTCGCCATGCCCGGCCAACCAAGGCAACCGCGTCGTCACCCGCAACCTCATCCACCGCCTCGCCGGGCTCGGCTTCCAATGCGATGTCGTGGTGCAGAATGGGGTGGACGCCGCTGCGGCCGCTGACGAATTCGGCGCCGCCGCACGGTTTTTCGCGGTCGGCTACCCTGACTGGCGGGCCGCCGAGGCGCATGGGCTGCGCCAATCGATCGCCGCCGATGCGCGGAAGTTGCGCGCAAATCCCTCGGACGCCGGCGCGGCCGACGCCATCGACCTCGCGGCCGCGCAATATCATCCCTATTTCATCGTCCGCGACGAGACGGTCGAACTGGCGCGCACGCTTTATGCGCAGCACGCCTATGAGGCCGTGGTCATCAACTATACGCAGATGGCCCGCGTCGCCGAGGAACTGGCGGCGATCCGGCCGCTGCCGCCGACGGCGATCTTCACCCATGACGCGCTGTCGCGCCTGCCGCGCGCGGTCGCCGGCCAAAAGCTTGACCTCGGCCATCGGCTTTGCAGCGCAGAAGCGGAGCGCGACGCGCTCGACGCCGTTGGCGGCGCCTGTGTCGTCGCCATATCGAGGGCCGAGGCGGATTATTTCCGCAGCCTCGGCGTCGCCAACCGCATCGTGGTCAGCGAATACGACGCCTGGGAGGAGATGGCGCCCTTCGCCATTCCGCCGACCGCGTTCGAGCGCCAGACCCTCGTCTTCCTCGGCAGCGCCAATCCGATGAATGTGGCG
>JAJYDD010000570.1 GCA_021777795.1 Pseudomonadota bacterium
CGTCGCGGCCGGCGCTGCGCGCGTCGCGGCCGGAGCCGCGCGCTTCGCGGCTGGAGTTGCGCGCGTCGCCGCTGGGGTTGCGCGCGTCGCGGCCGGAGGCTCGATCTCCACGCCGAACAACGCCGAGAGGTCGTCCTCGACCAGCACGCGCGCGCTTCCCGCCGCGCTTTGCGTGATCGAAACGTCGGCGCCCGTCGAGACAAGCTCGGCGCGATCCACGCCGCGCAGCGTGAACAGCACATTGGGATCGACGTCGAGCCGCGCGCCGACGCCATACAGCGCCGCCGCGACATGTTTGCACATGTCCGCCCAGTCCGGGCAGGAGCACGACATCTTGATTTCCTTGGGCGCGGGGAAAAGCCCGTCGTCGGCGCGGCAGACCCGCTCCATCACGCGGCTCGACAGCTCGCCTTGCAGCAATTCGACGATCGAGCCGACCGAGCCGGAGCAATCGGCGCAAATGGCTTTCCAGCGCGCCGGCGCCGCCACGGCGATGTCGATCTTGACCTTGTAAGTGTCCGATCCCGTGACGAGCGCCTCGACCTTGCCGCGCGAAACAGCGAGATCGACGACGAGGCCGTTGCAGACATAGGAGCGCCCGCGCGGCAGCCGGTTGGCGAAATCCGAGTAGCGCTCCAGATTGTCGCACCACGCCTTGCCCCAGAACAGCTTGGCGATCTTGCGCCCCTCGACGACGACGGGGGAGACGGCGCGGCCCTGCTTGTTCAGCTTCGCGATTTCCCGCACCGCCTTGGCCCGGCGGTCGGCGACGGAGACATAATCCCGATAGCCCCAGAAGCTCATGCCGCCTCCCTCGTCGCCGCATCGAGGTCGAGCCGGACGAGGTCCAGCAACTCGCGGTCCCCGAGTTCGGTGAGGTTGATTTCGCCGCCGCCGCTCAGCAGACCCTCCGCGAGCTGTCGTTTCGAATCAATCAGCGCGTCGATTCGCTCCTCGATAGTGCCACGACAGACGAATTTGTGCACCAGGACATTGCGCTTCTGCCCGATGCGGTAGGCGCGGTCGGTCGCCTGGTTCTCCACGGCTGGGTTCCACCAGCGGTCGAAATGCACGACATGGCTGGCCGCCGTCAGCGTCAGCCCGGAGCCGCCGGCCTTCAGCGACAGCACGAAGAACGGCGCGCGCTCGTCCTCCTGGAAGGTTTTCACCAAAGCCCGGCGTTTGGCCACCGCCGTTTCGCCGCTCAGCGCCAGACCCGGGCGGCCGAAGGCGCGGCCGAGATGATCGCCGAGCGCCGGGATGATCTCGGCGAACTGTGTGAAGACGAGGAGCTTTTCCTGCCGGCTCGCCACAGTCGCTGCGATCTCCGCCAGCCTCGCGAACTTGCCGCTGTCGGCGGCGTCCCACGCGCCGCCGAGGCCGTGCGCGGCGTGGTTGCAGATCTGCTTGAGCCGCATCAGCGTCGACAGCACCAGGCCGCGCCGGGCCATGCCGTCCGTCTCCTTCAGCCGCCGTTCGAGGTCCTGCACCGTGGCCTGATAGATCGCCGCCTGCTTGCGCGACAGGCCGCACCACGCCTTCACTTCCGTCTTGTCGGGGAGATCGGCGATCACGCTGCGGTCGGTCTTCATGCGTCGCAGGATGTAAGGCGCGATCAGCTTTCGCAGCGGCGCGTAGGAAGGCGGCGTCGCCTGCGCCAGCCGCTTGGCGAAGTTCTGGAACGCCTTGGGCGGTCCGAGCAGGCCGGGATTGAGGAAATCGAAGATCGACCACAAGTCGGAGAGATCGTTCTCAACCGGCGTTCCCGTCAGCGCGATGCGGGCGTCGGCCTGACAGGCCTTGACGGCGCGGGTCTGCTTGGCCCCGGCGTTCTTGATCGCCTGCGCCTCGTCGATGACGATGAGCCGCCAGCGCGTCTTGACCACCCAATCGAGACGCAGCAACGCGCCATAGCTGACGATGACGAGATCGGCCCCGGCCTGCGGCGCCTTTAGCGCCTCGGCGGTCGCAAAAGCCGGGTGGGCGACGAACACTTTCAGCGAAGGCGCGAAGCGCTCGGCCTCGGCCGCCCAGTTCGCCAGCAGCGAGGCCGGCGCGACGATGAGGCAGGGGCGCCCGTCCGTCTCCGGCTTCAGCGTCAGGACCAGCGCCAGCGTTTGCAGCGTCTTGCCGAGCCCCATGTCGTCGGCCAGACACGCCCCGAGCCCGAGCCGGACGAGGAACCCGAGCCAGCGCACGCCCGCTTCCTGATAAGGCCGCAGCGTCGCCTTCAGCCGGTCGCCGGGCAGGGCGGCCGCGAGCGCCTCGGGGCTGCGCAGGGCGTTGAGCGTCTCGGCGAGCCATGCGCCGGCGTTCACTTGGGCCCAGGCCGCCGTCGCCGGCGACGCCTCGCCGCCGCCGATGTCGGCGCCGGCCAGAAGCCGCATCGCCTGCCCGAAGGAGACGCCCTCGGCGCGCGCCAGCCGCTCGATCTCGGCGTAGCGGTCGAGCGCGGTCTTGATGGTCTGTGGATCGACCTCGACCCATTTTCCGCGCAGCAAGGCGAGGCCGTCGGTCGCGGCCAGCAGGCTTTCGATCTCCCGCGCCGTTAGCGGCGCGCCGTCGAGCGTGACGGCGACGTTGAAGTCGAGAACTTGGGCCGCGCCGACGAGCGAGGGCCTTTCGGCCCCGACGGTCGCCTCGACCTTCGGCCGGCTCGGCCTTGCGCCGGGCCAGCCGGCGGGCATCCGCACCACGAGGCCGGCCGCTTCCAGCGCCGCGACGTCGCCGAGCAGGCGCGTTGCCTCGGCGGGCGTCCAGCGCAGGGGGTGGAAGATCTCGCCGCTGTCGACGATCTCCTTCAGCCAGCCGCAGGCCTCGCTGGCGCGGGCGACCGGCTCCAGCAGCTTGAGCAACTCCGCCTTGGCGCCCGCGCCGACATATTCGCGCAAGGCCGCGCCGAGCGGG
>JAJYDD010000571.1 GCA_021777795.1 Pseudomonadota bacterium
CGCCCGCGTCAGGCCTTTGCCGCCCATCATCAGGATGTAGATATAGGAGATGGTGAGGATCGAGGGCGAGCCGTAAGGCGCAGCCGACACCGGACCCACGGCGCTGCCGCCATTTGCGGGATGGCCATTCTCCGGATGACCCGGCAGGAACGGCGCCAGATGCGCCCTGACGCCGATCGGCCCCATGCCCGGGCCGCCGCCGCCATGCGGGATGCAGAAGGTCTTGTGCAGATTGAGGTGGCTGACATCGGCGCCGTATTCGCCGGGCCGGGCAAGGCCGACCTGCGCGTTCAAATTGGCACCGTCGAGATAGACCTGGCCGCCATGACCGTGGACGATGTCGCAAATCTCGCGGATATGCTCCTCGAACACGCCATGCGTGGAGGGGTAGGTGATCATCACGGCGGCGAGGTTCTTGCCGTGCTGCTCGGCCTTGGCACGGAGGTCGTTGACGTCGACGTCGCCGCGCGCATCGCACGACACGACGACGACCTCCATGCCGGCCATGTGCGCCGAGGCGGGATTGGTGCCGTGGGCGGAGGAGGGGATCAGGCAGACATTGCGATGGCTCTCGCCGCGGCTCGCATGATAGCCGCGGATCGCAAGCAGTCCGGCATATTCGCCCTGCGCGCCGGAATTCGGCTGCAGCGAGATCGCGTCATAGCCGGTGATGTCGCACAGCCACTTTTCAAGCCGCGCAAACAGCGCGTGGTAGCCTTGCGCCTGCTCGCGCGGCGCGAACGGATGCAGCGAGCCGAATTCCGCCCAGGTCAGCGGCATCATCTCGGTCGTCGCATTGAGTTTCATGGTGCAGGAGCCGAGCGGAATCATCGCGCGGTCGAGCGCGAGGTCGCGGTCGGCGAGCTTGCGCATGTAGCGCAAGAGCTCCGTCTCCGAGCGATGGGCGTGAAACACCGGATGGGTGAGGAACGCGCTGGCCCGCGCCAAGCCGGCCGGCAGGGCGTCGCTGGCGGTCTTCTCGACCTCGGCGTAGCTGAATTCGCCGCCGAAAGCGCGCCAGACCGCCTCGACCGTCTCCTCACCCGTGGTCTCGTCGAGCGCGATGCCGAGCACGCCATCGCCGATCCGCAAATTGATCCTTTCGGCCAGTGCCCGCGCGACGATTGCCTTCTGCTTGTCGCCGACCTCGACCGATACCGTGTCAAAGAACGCTTGCGACCGCGGCGCAAAGCCCAGCTTCCGCAGTCCCTCCGCCAGCACGGCCGTGCGGCGATGCACGCGCCGGGCGATGTGGGTCAGTCCCTCGGGGCCATGATAGACCGCATACATCGCAGCGATGATCGCGAGCAGCACCTGCGCGGTGCAGATGTTGGAGGTCGCCTTCTCGCGGCGGATGTGCTGTTCGCGGGTTTGCAGCGCCAGCCGATAGGCCGGCTGTCCGCGGGAATCCACCGACAATCCGACAAGCCGGCCGGGCAGCGCGCGCTTCAACGCCTCGCGCACCGCCATATAGGCCGCGTGCGGGCCGCCATAGCCCATCGGCACGCCAAAGCGCTGCGCCGAGCCGATCGCGATGTCGGCGCCGAGTTCGCCGGGCGACGCAAGCAGCGTCAGGCCCAGAAGATCGGCGGCGACAACCGCGAGCGCGCCCTTGGCGTGAAGCGCTGAGATCGCGGGCTTGAGGTCGCGCACGGCGCCAGACGAGCCCGGATATTGCAGCAGGCCGCCGAACACGTCGGCGTTCTCAAGCTCGCTAAGCGGATCGCCGACGATCAGCGTCCACCCCAACGGCGCGGCGCGGGTGCGCAGCACCGCAAGCGTCTGCGGATGCACGTCGGCATCGACGAAGAACGACTTCGTCTTGCTTGAGGAGACGCGCTCGGCGAGCGCCATCGCTTCCGCCGCTGCGGTCGCCTCGTCGAGCAGCGAGGCGTTGGCGATGTCGAGCCCGGTGAGCTCGCAGATCATGGTCTGGAAGATGAACAGCGCTTCCAGCCGCCCCTGGCTGATCTCCGGCTGGTAAGGCGTGTAGGCCGTGTACCAGGCCGGGTTTTCCAGGATGTTGCGCTGGATCACCGTCGGTAAAATCGTGCCGGAATAACCCTGGCCGATCAGCGAGGTGAACACCTGATTCTTTCCAGCGAGCTCCCGCATGTGGGCGAGCGCCTCGGTCTCGCTCAAGGCGCGGCCGAGATCGAGCGGCGCTTGCTGGCGGATCGAGGCAGGCAGCGTCTCCGCCATCAGCGCCGAGAGGCTGGGGCTGCCTACGGTTTTCAGCATCGCGGCGACCTCGTGCGGGGCCGGGCCGATGTGGCGGCGCACGAACGTCGTGGCAGGCTCGCTGAGCGTTTTGACAGGCGCGGTCATCGGCTTCCCCTCGCGATCAGGCAATGTGTTTCTGATAGGCGGCCTCATCCATCAGGCCGTTGAGTTCGCTTTTGTCTGCTATCTTCACCTTGAAGAACCAGGCCTTGCCGGCGGCATCGGAGTTGACCAGCGCGGGTTCGCCCGCGAGCTCATTGTTGATTTCCAGCACCTCGCCGGAGATCGGCGCGTAAACGTCGGAGGCCGCCTTGACCGATTCGACGACGGCCGCCGCTTCCGCCTTTTTCAAGGTGCGGCCGACCTTTGGCAGCTCGACGAACACGACGTCGCCGAGCTGCGATTGCGCGTAGTCCGTCACGCCGATGGTGGCCACGTCGCCGTCGATGCGGAGCCATTCGTGGTCGGCGGTGTAGAGCGTCGTCATGCAGGATCCTTCAGCGTTTATAGGTGTTGGGAACGAAAGGCATCGGCGCCACGCGCAGGCTGAGGCGCTGGCCGCGCACTTCCGCGAAGACGACGGTGTCGGGTGCTGCGTGCGATGAGGGCAGGTACCCCATCGCGACCGGCGCATTGAGGCTCGGCGCGAAGCCGCCGGAGGTAACCCTGCCGACCGCCTCC
>JAJYDD010000572.1 GCA_021777795.1 Pseudomonadota bacterium
GCAGTTAGAGGCGGTGGCCGAAGCGCCGGAGGCGCAAATTGAAGCGGCGCCGGAGGGCGAAGCCGCGCAAGGCGCGGTTGAGGCGACGAGCGAGGCGGAAGCGGCGAGCGGCGCCGAGGCGGCCGACGCCGACGAGGAGATCGAGATCTGGCGCCCGACGCCGCGTCGGCCGCGCGCGCCGCGTCCGAATCACGACGCGCGCGAGGCGCGCCCGAATCGCGGCAAGCCGCACCGGCGCGAAAGCCAGCCCGCGCAAGCCGCTCCGGGACAAGACGCAGCGCCCCCGCAGGCTCCGGCGCCCGAGGCGCGGGCGCAAGCCCCGCATCGCCCGCCGCGTCCCGAACGGCGCGACGAAGGGCCGCGACGGTTCGAGGGCAAGGGCGAGGGGCGGGAAGATCGTCGTCCGCACAAGGATTTCGGCCCGCGCCGCGAGCCGCGTCCGACCCAGGTCGATCCCGATTCGCCCTTCGCCAAGCTCGCCGCGTTGAAGCCGCTGCTTGAACGGCGCGACAAAAGACCGTAACCAGCCGTGTGCGTTGCGAAGAGGCCAGGGGCCGTCGCGATCAGGGGTTCTTAGATGACCTATGTGGTGACCGATAATTGCATCAAGTGCAAATATATGGACTGCGTCGAGGTGTGTCCGGTAGATTGTTTCTACGAGGGCGAGAATATGCTCGTCATTCACCCTGACGAGTGCATCGACTGCGGCGTCTGCGAACCGGAATGCCCGGCCGAGGCGATCAAGCCCGACACCGAGCCGAATCTGGACTCGTGGCTGAAGGTCAACGCCGAATACGCCAAGTCTTGGCCCAACATCACGATCAAACGCGAGGGGCCGGCCGACGGCAAGGATTTCGACGGACGCCCGAACAAGTTCGAGGAGTTCTTTTCCCCCAACCCGGGCGAAGGGGATTGAAGAAATTTAGCCAAGATATTGGCTTCCTTTAACCAGCGCCGGCGAGAGAGGGCGGCGCTGGACTGAGGGCTTTTGATTTTCGGGCGAACTTGTGCTAAACAGCTAGTTAACACACGGTTCGAGCCCTTCCGCGGGGAGTCATTCGCGATCTTGCGGTGGGGTTGGCTCCACCCGCGCTTTCGCTTCTCCGAGTGCTTGGGTTTGCGCGTCTCGCGTTTTTGGGGACTTGGCCTATGGCGGCGCGTAAAAAAGTCACAAAGAGAGCGTCGAATGCCCCCGTGCGGGGCGGGTCGGTTCGGCAAAAAAGGACGACGAAGCGCGGTCAGGCGGCCGAATCGAAAGCAGGCGCAAATTCTAAGGCGAGCGCAAATTCTAAGGCGAGAGCGAAGTCAGACGGCTCCAAGGCGAGCCGACGGACGGCGTCGGCGGGGGCGGCAGACGTATCTAGCATGATTTCGGCGACGTCCTCTAAAAAAGGCGTGCGCCCAGCAGCGCCATCGGTCGTCGATGCGGCGACAGCGCCGCGAAAGGCTGTCGGCGCTGGAGTGGTCGGCCCCACGGTGGGGAGCGAGGCGAAGGCGTCCCGAGGCGCGGTTCTTCGATCGAAGGACGCGACTCGGCTCATGGGCGCCGATGGGCCCGAAGACATAATTTCAGACAAGGGCATAAACCGGAGGAGCTTTAAGGGGGCGAATCCTGCCCCGGCGCGGAGCCATTCCGTGGCCGCGGCACACGTAGTTGAGACGGCGGCGAAAGCGCCGGCGGCGGTTGCGGCGGGGAAGCCTGCGGCCGGCGCGGCGGTGGCTGCGGTTTCGCAGGAAACGGCGAAGACGACCAAAGCGCCAGCGCCGGCAAAAACGATAGATCGTGAACCATCAGGCGGCGAACAGAAAACGATGAAAAACAGCGCAATCAAGCATGGCTTCAAGCTGAATGAATTCGTGGTCTACCCTGCGCACGGGGTTGGACAGATCGTGGCTATGGAAGAGCAGGAAGTCGCCGGCTTTAAGCTGGAATTGTTCGTGATCAACTTCGTCAAGGACAAGATGACGCTGCGCGTGCCGACCTCGAAGGTCGCGGGCGTGGGGATGCGCAAGCTCTCCGATCCCGACGCCGCTCGCCGCTCGCTCGACATCCTGACCGGCCGCGCCCGCGTCAAGCGCACGATGTGGTCGCGGCGCGCGCAGGAATACGAAGCCAAGATCAATTCCGGCGACATCAACGCCATCGCAGAGGTGGTGCGCGACCTCTACCGTTCCGAGGCGCAGCCTGAGCAATCCTATTCCGAGCGCCAACTCTATGAAGCTGCGCTCGACCGCATGATGCGTGAGATCGCCGCGGTGCAGAAGCTGAGCGAGACCGAGGCGCTGAAGGTGATCGACACCCAGCTCAAGAAGAACCAGAAGCGCGGCGTCAAGGCGGACGCCGGCGAGGGCGACGAGGCGGGAATCGAAGAGGCCGCCTGACGCTATGGCGGCTCAGGGTTTCGAAAGATTTGCGACGCCGCCCCGATGGGGCGGCGTTTTTCGTTGACGCGGGATTGCCGTGAGATTCGCCGCATGATTGGCGCCGCATGACGTTCGCCGCTCCGCGCGCGCTGGTCGCCAATCTGCGGATCGCGGCGCGTTCGCGCGCCATCGCGCGCGTGGCGATCGCCATTCTCGTCGGCTTCGCCGCTGGCGCCTGCGTGACGGGGATGACCGCCGCCGCGGAGTTCATGCATGTCCTGATCTATGGCATCCCCTTCGACCAGCGGCTCAGCGCGCAGGCGCGGGTGTGGCTGCCGGTCGCGCTGCTGGCGCTTTGCGGCGGCGGCCTCGTGATCGGTCTCTTCGACGTATGGCGGCAGCGCCGGGGCGCCGGGCCGGCCGTCGATCCCGTGGAGGCCAATGCGCTGCATGGCGGCCGGCTGTCGCTGCGCGACAGCCTAATGGTCGTGGCGCAGACGGTGTTGTCGAACGGCGTCGGCGCCTCGGTCGGGCT
>JAJYDD010000573.1 GCA_021777795.1 Pseudomonadota bacterium
CCTTCGTGGCGATGATCGGCTGCGTGGCGAGCGCCTTCGGCGGCTGACTTGTTCGCTTGCGCGCCTGCCGCTAAGGGGCGGGCGTCAGGGGGCGAACATGAAGGTTTACGTCTTGGTGGCGGCCGCCGGCCGCGGGCAGCGTTTCGGCGGCCCGACGCCGAAGCAATGGATGGAATGCGCTGGCGCGCCGCTGTTGAGCCACACGCTCGACGCGCTCGCCGCCGCACCGGATCTGGCCGGCCTCTGCGTCGTCATCCATCCCGACGATTCCCCGCTCTACGAGGCCGCGCTGGGCCGCAGCCCCGCCGCCGCCGCGCTCGCCCTGCCCCCGGCCTTTGGCGGCGCGACGCGGCAGGCCAGCGTGCGCAACGGGCTGGAGGCGCTGGCGCCGCACGCCCCCGACATCGTGCTGATTCATGACGGCGCCCGGCCCTTCGTCTCGCCCGCCCTCGTGGCGCGCGCCATCGCGGCGGCGCAGCGCTACGGCGCGGCGGTTCCCGCCACCGAAGTCACCGACACGATCAAGAGCGTCGAGGGCGACCGCATCGTCGCCTCGCCCGACCGCGCCGGCTTGCGCGCCGTGCAGACGCCGCAGGCGTTCCGTTTCGACCTCATCCTGGCCGCCCATCGCGCGGCGCCCCGCGCCGACATGACCGACGACGCCGCCGTCTCCGAGGCCGCCGGCCATGCGACGCATGTGTTCGAGGGCGACGCCGGCAACTTCAAGGTGACGACGATGAGCGATCTCAAAGCCGCTGGCGAACGCCTCTCCCCGTCGCTGACCGACGTGCGCGTCGGGCAGGGTTTCGACGTTCACGCCTTCGCCGAAGGGGACGCAGTGTGGCTTGGCGGCGTGCGCATCCCGCACGACCGCAAGTTGGAAGGCCATTCCGACGCCGACGTGGTGCTGCACGCGCTCTGCGACGCGATCTATGGCGCGCTCGGCGACGGCGACATCGGCCAGCACTTCCCGCCCTCAGAGGCGAAGTGGCGCGGCGCGCCATCCTCGCTCTTTCTCGCCCATGCCGTCGAGCGCGTGCGTTCGCGCGGCGGCGGAATCGCGCATCTCGACGTGAACCTGGTCTGCGAGGCGCCGCGCATCGGCCCGCACCGCGACGCGATGCGGGCGCGCATCGCCGAAATCGCGGGAATCACGATTGACCGCGTCGGCGTGAAGGCGACGACGGCGGAAAAGCTCGGCTTCGTCGGGCGCCGCGAGGGCATCGCCTGCATGGCGCTGGCGACGGTGAGGCTGCCGGAGGGCTAGCGCCCCATCTTCGCCAGCCCCGCCAGCAGCGCCGCGTCGAACTTGCCCGGCTCCTGAATCTGCGGCGCGTGGCCGGCGTCCGGGAACTCGACCAGCGTCGAGCCGGGGATCGCCGCCTTCGTCCTCGGCGCCAGCTCCGCGTAATGGCCGAGCCTGGCGCGCACTTGCGGCGAAGCGAAGTCCTTGCCGATGGCAGTCGTGTCCTTGGTCCCGATCAGCAGCAGCGTCGGAACTTTGAGGAGCGGCAGTTCGTAGACCACCGGCTGGGTGAAGATCATGTCGTCGATGCGCGCCGTCACGGTGGCGAAAGTCTCATGTCCCGGCCCCTGCGCGAGCCCCGCCAGCATGTCGACCCAACGCTGAAATTCCGGCTTCCAGTTTCCCGCGTAATAGGTCGTTTTTTCATAGGCGCGGATTTTGTCGGCGGTCAGCGCCGCCTCGCGCGCCCGCCACTGATCCACCGTCGGCGAGGGCACGCCGAGCGCCTTCCAATCTTCGAGGCCGATGGGGTTGACGAGCGCCAGACCCTGGGTCTCAGCGGGGAACATCAGCGCGTAGCGCGCCGCCAACATGCCGCCCATCGAATGGCCGACAATGATCGCGCGCTCGACGCCGAGGGAATGCAGCAGCGCATGCGTGTTGTGCGCAAGCTGCTGGAAGCTGAACTGATAATCCGTCGGCTTGCTCGATTTGCAAAAGCCGATCTGATCCGGCGCGATCACGCGATAGCCGGCCCGCGTGAGATCGGCGATCTGGCGCTCCCAGGTCGCGGCGCAGAAATTCTTGCCGTGCAGGAGCACGACGGTCCCGCCATTGGGCTTGGCGGGCGCCACGTCCATGAAGCGCATCATGAGTTTCTCGCCCTGCGAATCGAAGGCGAACTCGCGCACCGGGTAAGGATAGGCGAAGCCCTGAAGCTGTGGGCCAAAGGTCGCGGCCGGGGCGGCGACGGGCGCGAGGGCGAAGAGGCACGCGGCGACGAATCTTTTCATCGCGCCGGAATGGCGCCGAACTTCGGCTTTTCGGGGTCAGACGCTTTTCGGGGTCAGACGAGGTGGACCCCGGCGCATGAGAGCGGCAACGGGGTCCTTGGGTTTTCCGCCAAGCTCGAAACGATATCGGGCTCAATGCGGAGATCAGGTGCTCTAGGGAGACTTGAGAGCCTCGCCGGGCGCTTGGCCTAAGCGCGCCGACGCGGCGCAAGATGTGTCTTGTTGTTGAGCGCCCGGACATCCCACCGGTGAGGAGGTCAGGCGTCGAGTCTCGACCCCTCAGGGGTCAATCGTTTTGCCAGGGTGGAGTCATTGCGCCTCCATTCTCGACGCGGCTGAGAGCCGCCCCCCGACTCGCCAAACGCCCGGAAATCCGAAGCATCCCGCGAGACAACGAGAGCGTGCGCCTTCGTCGCAAAACTGTCAACTCAACTTTTGGGCCCGCCCCGTTTTCAGCGCCTTCGCAACAAATGCCATCGTGCGGCGTGGCGCATTTTCGTGATCGCTCGTCACATTTGCGCTTGCAGGCGCAGGCGACGCTTATTATAAGCGTGCATATCATAAGCTAGTCTGTTTGGATGCTCCCGGCCTTCTCCCCAGAACGCGAGATCGGTTTTGCGCTGCACGATGTGTCGCGCA
>JAJYDD010000574.1 GCA_021777795.1 Pseudomonadota bacterium
TGACGAAGCTGGCAAAGCGCGAGACCGGCTTGTACTTGCCGTTGGGCTGCAATTCGAGCTCGGTCGTCGTGTCGCCGAACGTGCTCGCCCAGGCGTCGAATTCATGCAGGCTGCGCTCTTTCAAGGCTCCGAAGCCGAGCAGGCGCTGCACCGAGAACATCTCGCCGAGCGTATTGGTGATCGGGGTGCCGGAGGCGAGGACGAGCGCGCGGCCGGGATTTCTGGTTTCGACGAAGCGCGCTTTCACATAGAGGTCCCAGGCGCGCTGCGAACCGTTGGGATCGACGCCTTTCAGCGTCGACATGTTGGTCGCGAACGAAAGCTTGCGGAATTCCTGCGCCTCGTCGACGACGATCTGGTCGACGCCGATTTCCGCGATGGACAGCAGATCGTCTTTGCGCGTCGAAAGCGCCTCCAGCCTTTCCTTCAGCCCCTCTTTCAGCCGTTCGAGCCGCTTGCGAGAAACCCGATCGTCGCTTTCGACCTTGGTCAGCAGCGTCTCGTAAAGCGCGAGTTCCTCCTCGATCATGCCGTTTTCGAAGCCGGCGGGCACATCGATAAAGCGGAAGGCGGAATGGGTGATGAGGATCGCGTCCCAACTCGCCGTCGCCGCGCGCGCCAGAAACCGCTGGCGTTTGTCTTTCGCGAAGTTCGTCTCGTCGGCGACGAGGATGCGCGCGTTTGGATAGAGGGCGAGGAATTCCCGGGCGGCCTGCGCGAGGCAATGGCCGGGAACGACAATCATCGCCTTGGCGATCAAACCGAGCCGCTTCTGCTCCATGACGGCTGCGGCCATCGTCATCGTCTTCCCGGCGCCGACGGCGTGAGCGAGATAGGTCGAGCCTGCGGCGACGATGCGCCAGACGCCACGCTTCTGATGGGAATAAAGCGCGAAGGCGCCCGAAGCCCCGGGCAGTTTCAGGTGGTCGCCATTGAAGGCGCGTGGCGCGATATTGTTGAAGCGATCGTTATAGACGCGCGCCAGACGGTCGGTGCGGTCGGCGTCCGACCAGACCCAGGACTGGAACGCCATCTTGATTTTCTGCAATTTCTCCCGCGCCGCCTCGGTGTCGACGACGTTGAGAACGCGCCGTTCGCCGGTCTCGTCCTTGATCGTGTCGAAGATCTGCGGAACCCGGCTGTTGAGCGCGTCTGTGAGCAATTCGCCGGCGTGCCGGCGGTCGGTGCCCCATTCCGACGTGCCTGCCGCCATCCAGCCGAGCTGCCGCGCCTCCACGGTCCATGACGCGAGCTCCGGCATGTGAAAGATACGAATCTCAGTATCCATGGTCTCGCGCACGAAAGCGACAACGTCGGAGGCGGGTATCCATGGGCTGCCGAGCCGAGCGGTGATGTCGGACGGGCCGAGATCGGCTGGCTGCACGGCGGCGAGCGCCCGGACATTGCGCTCGAAGGCGGGATCCAGCGCCGCCGCCGCCTCGGCGGCCTTCAGTTTCTCGCGCACGGAGCCGGAGAGATAGGCGTCGGCCATCTGCCACGAGCCGTCCGCCGGATTCTGGAAAATAACGTCGCCGAGTTCGGCGACGACGGCGGCGGCGTCCTGGTGGACGAGTTCGGCGATCTGGTCGAGATCGACTCGGCCGCGCTCGTTCAGAACCACGACCAGCGCATCGGCGGCGGATGCGATCACGGGCGGGGAGGGCGGCGCGATAACGCGTTCGGTGAAGATCGGGCCGGGCCGCGCGGTGTCGCTATCGAGATCGTAATTCTCGATTGAGGCGACGAGCCAGCAATCGGGATCGTCGAGGAAGGGCTGCAGATTCGGCCGCCGATGACTTTCCCTGACTTCGCCCGTCGCCTCGTCCTCGACGACAGAAACCGTGGTGTGATTGATGGCGCCGAATTCCCGGACAAAGCTCGACCAGGCGATGCGAAGGCGCACCTGCGCGTCCTTCCACGGCCGATCGCGCTCCTGGCAAGTCAGCACCTCGCGCACGGCGTCGCGGATGGGGATCAGCTTCTGGATGATCCGAATATGCTTTTCCGGCAAGCCGTCCGCCGAGCGGCCCTTGCGCGCTTTGACCGTAACCGGCGCGCCATCGACGATCTGCTTCAGGCCGTGGCTGGCGTCGAAGACATAGCTGCCCTCGCGAACGCGCAAGTCGCTCGGGCGATCAAGCGGCGATGGACTGAGGATCGCGTCGATGTCGTCGTCTTCTTCCCCGATCTCTTCCGGTTCGCCTTCGTAAACGGCCTCCGGTAGCTGCGCGACGGCTTCCGCCAATTGCGCGTCGAGCTTCCGATTTCCATGCGGTAGGCAGGTGTAGGTCTCGCCGAACGGCCCCGACGTCAGAGCGTGCGCGCCGAGCACGAAAGTGGGGTGTTCGGCAAACCAACGGTTGATGCGAATGGCGCCGTCTTCCCCCGTGGCCGCACGGGCCTCCACGATATCGAGCCATGCGGCATCGCCGGGAACCTCACCCAACTTTCGCTTCCGGAAGAACAGGAGATCGACGACCACGTCCGTGCCAGCATCGGCGCGGAAACTGCGTTCGGGAAGACGGATCGCGGCGACGAGGTCGGCGGATTTCGCGATATGCTGACGGGCGCCGCCGTCGGCCTTGTCCATCGTGCCGTGCGAGGTGACGAAGGCG
Source organism: Pseudomonadota bacterium (assembly GCA_021777795.1). Classification (GTDB taxonomy): domain Bacteria; phylum Pseudomonadota; class Alphaproteobacteria; order Rhizobiales; family Beijerinckiaceae; genus Roseiarcus. The sequence continues at coordinate 2,616 of JAJYDD010000574.1, forward strand.
GCGAGCGCCCCAGGTTTCATGAGGTCGATCGAGCGCGCGATGAAATAATCATGCAACCGAAGCCCCAGCGCCCGATAGGCGCGGTGGGAGCGCACCGTTCGGTCGGAGAACGGCGGATTGCCGATGGCGAGATCGAAATTCGCGGGCAGATCGACGCGCGCGAAGTCGGTCGTGATGATCCGCGCTCGCGGCTGCAGCAGCCGCGCGATCCGCGCCGTCACGGGATCGATTTCCACGCCAGTGAAATGAGCGCGGTCCCGGACGGCCTCCGGCATGAGCGCG
>JAJYDD010000575.1 GCA_021777795.1 Pseudomonadota bacterium
CCGGCGACAGCGCCCCGGCGAGCCATTGCGCGTCCGCCTCTGGAAGGACTTTCGCATGCGCCGCCCATTGCACGACATGCTCGGGACGCTGGAGATGGTCCTCGCGCGTGGGAAAGCCGCGGCCGGAGCAGGTATTGGCGAAATCCAGCGCCAACTCGCCGCCGATCAGCGCAAGGGAGTCCGCGCGGGAGGGGTCCAAACTAACCATCTATCTTCGCTTTACAGGTCATAATGCGCAGGCTAGGCTCCGCTCGTAACCATTATAATGTCGATTGAAGGTTAACATGCGGGGGCAGGCTCTGAAAGGGGTGACGATCGCCACCCACGCCGAGCGCGCCTTTCATAATCCCGTCGGCCGACCCGAAGATGACGGACCCCAATCGCTCGGACACCCGGCGCCCTTGCGGGCGCAACGACCAGCAAGGCAAGCTTTCGGCCGCTCGCGCCGACGAGGCGCCGGCCTCTGTTTGTTTGAATCTCAATTGATGGAGCCTCGCATGGACGCGACAGCCCTTGCCGCCTCAGACAGCCCCGCGTTCTCGCCGTCGCCAAAGATCGCGCGCATCTGGCGGGGCCGCACGCCGCTGGCGCTGGCCGACGCCTATCGCCAATATTTGTTTGACGCCGGCGTTCGCAAGATCGCCGCCATCCCCGGCAATCGCGGCGTGCAGATGATGATGCGCAGAACGGCGCAAGAGGCCGAGTTCATGGTTGTGTCCTACTGGGACACCATCGAGGCCATCAAAGGCTTCGCCGGACCCGCTTATGAGCAAGTGCGCGACCTGCCGCGCGACGACGAATTCCTCATCGCCAAAGAGACGCAGGCGCGCCACTTCGACCTCGCCGTCGATTTCTGGGGCGCTATCCCTTCGCCGCGATGAACCGCGCGAAGGCGGCCAGCGTCGCCTCCGAGGCGTGGTGCTCCATGCCCTCGGCGTCGGCTTCGGCCGCCTCGCGCGGCACGCCGATGGCGCAGAGCGTATCGACGATGAGCCGGTGGCGCGCCCGCACCTTCTCGGCCAGCGCCGCGCCGGCGTCGGTGAGGAACACGCCGCGATAGGGGCGGGAGGTCACCAGCCCCTCGCGCTTCAGCCGCGCGATGCACTTCAACGCGGTTGGGTGGGCGACGCCGAGCCGCTTGGCGACTTCCGTCGCGCGCGCCTCGCCGTGGGCGGCGATGAGGTCGGCGATCAGCTCGACGTAATCTTCCATCAGCGTCGCCGAGCGGGCCGCGCGCGCCTGTCCGAAGCGTTGGGCCTGGGTCGGCTCGGCCGGCATTTCGGGCCTGAAGTTCGACGCCTGCGACAACCGGCTCCTCCTCAAGCTAAACGGGCATCCCGTTTAGCCGCCTTCGCCGCGCGACGCAAAAGACCGCGGCGCCTGCGCGCGACGGCCGCCGCCGACAATTCTAGCACCTTGAAATCGCGAAGTTTTCCAAGCCGTTCCGCAGTAGCCTTTCGCGTTGCGATCGGCTATGAGGGGCGTCAATCGAATCTCCCCGGAAAATGCCTTGAGCGACGACAAAAGCGAAAAGCCGTCGGACCCCTCCGACATCAAGCCCGTCTCGATCCTCGACGAGATGAAGCGCAGCTATCTCGATTACGCGATGAGCGTCATCGTCAGCCGCGCCTTGCCCGACGTGCGCGACGGGTTGAAGCCCGTGCATCGGCGCATTCTGTTTTCGATGTACGAGCAGAATTTCACGCCCGACCGGCCCTATAACAAATGCGCGCGCACCACCGGCGACACCACCGGCCGCTTCCATCCGCACGGCGACATCGCCGTCTACGACGCGATGGTGCGTATGGCGCAGGATTTCTCGATGCGGGCGCCGCTGATCGACGGCCAGGGCAATTTCGGCTCCGTCGACGGCGACCCCCCGGCGGCCTCTCGTTACACCGAGGCGCGGCTCGAAAAGGTCACGATGACCATGCTCGACGATCTCGACAAGGACACCGTCGATTTCCGCCCGAACTACGACGAGAAGGAGCTGGAGCCGACCGTCCTGCCGGCCCGCTTCCCCAATCTCATCGTCAACGGCGCCGGCGGCATCGCCGTCGGCATGGCCACCAACATCCCGCCGCACAATCTCGGCGAGAGCATCGATGCGGTGCTCTTGATGATGGACAAGCCCGACGCCTCGGTCGAGGATCTGATGGAAGTGCTGCCCGGCCCGGACTTCCCGACCGGTGGTTTGATTTTGGGCCGCGCCGGCGTGCGCGCCGCCTACACGACCGGACGCGGCTCGATCATCATGCGCTCGCGGGTGAAGACCGAGACGCTGCGCAAGGACCGCGAGGCGCTGATCGTCTCCGAGATCCCCTATCAGGTGAACAAGGCGACGCTGATCGAGCGCATCGCCGAACTCGTGCGTGAGAAGAAGGTCGAGGGCATCTCCGATCTGCGCGACGAGAGCGACCGCGACGGCATGCGCATCGTCATCGAACTGCGGCGTGACGCGGTGGCCGACGTGGTGCTGAACCAGCTTTGGCGCTTCACCGCCATGCAGACCAGCTTCGGCGCCAATATGGTGGCCCTCAACGGCGGCCGGCCGGAGCTGATGACGCTGCGCGACATGCTTTCGGCCTTTGTCGAGTTCCGCGAATCGGTCGTCTCGCGACGCACCAAGTTCCTGCTCAACAAGGCGCGCGACACCGCCCATATCCAGGTCGGCCTCGCCATCGCGGTCGCCAATATCGACGAGGTGATCCACCTCATCCGCACCTCGCCTGACCAGGGGGCGGCGCGGGAGGCTTTGATGGCCAGGGAGTGGCCGGCGCGCGACATGGCGCCGCTCGTCGCCCTCATTGCCGATCCCCGCCACGTTTTGCGCGAGGACGGCACGATTAAGCTCTCCGAGACGCAGGCGCGCGCCATCCTGGAACTGCGCCTCG
>JAJYDD010000576.1 GCA_021777795.1 Pseudomonadota bacterium
GATTAATCGCTTCCTCGCCGAACACAACGCCGAGCCGCGTCCCTTCAAATGGACAGCCGATCCAGACCAAATCGTCGCTGCTGTCAGGCGCGGGCACCAAGAGCTGGCTCGGGGAATCTGAACAGGACGATAAGTGGCTTTTCTGCCTGACAGCGGCGATGATCGCCGCGCATCAGGAGAGATCATGACCAAGCGACCGCGTCTATAGCGCGACAATCTGGGTGAGAGGCGCGCGACAATCTGGATGAGAATCTGGTGTCGCGGCGACGCCGATATTCGCGGTGTTGATTGTCGCGCGCAAGCGGTTTTCGATGCTGATTGTCGCGGCGCGTCAATCAGCGAGATCGGCCTCGGCGAGATTGGCGATCGTCGCCTGCGCGGTCGGACGTCCCGGCCCGCGTTTTCGCTCGATGGCCTGGCGGCGACGATAGCTCTCGACATTCAGCTCGAAGATCGTGGCGTGGTGGACGAGGCGATCGACGGCGGCGAGCGTCATGGCTGGATCGGGAAAGACCTTGTTCCATTCGCCAAACGGCTGGTTGGCGGTGATCAGCATGGATCGGCGTTCGTAGCGGGCGCTGATCAGTTCGAACAGCACGCTGGTTTCGGCCTGGTCCTTGGTGACATAGGCCAGATCGTCGAGGATGAGCAGGTCGAAGCGGTCGAGCCGATTGATCGCGGCTTCAAGGCTGAGGTCGCGCCGGGCGATTTGCAGCTTCTGCACGAGGTCTGTGGTTCGGGTGAACAGAACCCTGTAGCCGTTTTCGATCAGGGCGAGGCCGATGGCGGAGGCGAGATGGCTCTTGCCGCCGCCGGGCGGGCCGAACAACAGGAGGTTGGCGCCTTTGCCGAGCCAGGCGTCGCCAGCGACAATCGCCATGACCTGGGCTTTCGAGATCATCGGCACGGCTTCGAAGGCGAAGGACTCCAGCGTCTTTCCCGGCAGGAGCTTGCCTTCGGCGAGATGGCGCTCGATGCGGCGACGGTCGCGCTCGGCGAGTTCATGCTCGGCGATGGCCGCCAAGAAGCGGGCGGCGGGCCAGCCCTCCTTGTCCGCGGTCTCGGCGAACTGCGGCCAGAGCACCTTGATGGCCGGCAGGCGCAGTTCGTTGAGGAGCAGGCTGAGCCTCGCGGCGTCGATGGGGGTCTGTGGCGCGCTCATGCCGCGTCTCCCATCAGGCTGTCGTCGAGCAGCGCTTCGTAGGACTGAAGCGGCGCCAGGGTGACGACCACCGTCGGAACGCGCGCGGGATCGGGCGTGAACCTCGCGCGCAGCGCCTCCATGTCGGGCAGTTCCTTGGCGTTCAACCCTGCGGCGAGCACATCGGCCAGTTCGGCTTCGCAGCCGCGATCATGGGCGAGGGCGAGGAGTTCGACCATGATGCGGCAGGCTCGCCGGTCTGGCAGGCGCTCCAGCAAGGCGTCGAACGTGCGCCGGAACGCCTCGCGCGGAAACAGCTGGTCGCGATAGACCAGGTTCAACAGCGCCATCGGCTTCTTGCGCAAGGCATGGATGACATGGCGGTAATTGACGACATGGGCGTGCTTGCCGGACGGATGGGCGCGCCCGCGCGACAGGGTCATGAGCGGCGTGCCGCCGATGAACACGTCGAGGCGGTCGTCGTAAAGCCGCACCCGCAGCCGGTGGCCGATCAGCCGCGAGGGGACCGTGTAGAACACCTTGCGCAATGTGAAGCCGCCAGCGGAGGTGACGTTGACGCCGACCTCCTCGTAATCGCTGGTGCGCTGGTCCGGCAGGGTTTTCAGATGGGCGCGCTCGGCTTCGATGCGCGGGCGATGACGGGCGTTGCGGCGGCTGACGATCTCGTCGATGAACCGGCGGTAGGCAGGCAGATCCTCGAAGTCGGCGCTTGCGCGCATCAGCAGCGCGTCCTTGATGATCGCCTTGATATGGCCGTGCGAGCTTTCGACGGAGCCGTTCTCGTGGGCGACGCCCTTGTTGTTGCGCGTCGGCGTCATGCCGTAATGGGCGCACAGGCCATCGTAGCGACGGGTCATGTCCTCGCGCGCGTCCGGGCCGAGATTGCGGAACGCGGCGGAGAGGCTGTCGCTGCGGTGCTCGAACGGCGCCCCGCCGAGCGCCCACAGGGCGTTTTGCAGTCCTTCCGCCAAAGCGACGAAGCTTTCGCCGCCAAGCACGACATGGGCGTGTTCGAAGCCGGAATAGACCAGGCGGAAGTGATAGAGCCGGTGATCGAGGGCGACGCCGCCGATGGTGACGTCGAGGTCGCCCATGTCGGTGAAGTCGGACAGGCCCATGCGGCCGGGCTCATGCGTCTGGCGGAAAATCACCTCGCGCTCTGCGCCGTGCAAAGCGCGCCAGGCGCGAATGCGCCGCTCCAGGGTGCGGCGGATGCCAGCCCCAAGTTCCGGATGGCGCCGGATCATCTCCTCGAAGATCGCGATGGGCCGCAATCCCGGCGCCGCCGCCAGCATCGGCACGACCTCCTGCTCGAAAATGGCTCCGAGCGGATCGGGGCGACGCCGTTCGCGCGGCTGCGCCTTTGTCGATGGCAGGCGGGGATCGCTTTGGATGCGGTAAGCGGTCGCCGCGCTCATGGACGCCTTGGCGGCGGCGACGGCGACCGTCTCGGTCTGGCGGAACTTCATGAAAAGCCTCATCTGATGGTCGGTGACGTGGCGGCCGGGCACGAGGCGATTCCTGCAACATGGAAAATCGCTTCGTTACCCCGCCGGCCGCGACCGCCAGAGGGCCTTTGAAAAAACGCCTCGCCATGGGGCTGTGACTTCGGTCGGCCTACGGCCTCCCTGCGTCACAGCCCCATGGCGATTCTCACCCAGATTGACGCGCCGTTCTCATCCTGTTTGTCGCGCGCCAGTAAAGTGGCAGATGGTCGCAAT